>PUNI01000564.1 GCA_003551745.1 Paracoccaceae bacterium
CGGACCGAGCCGACCCTCGCGCAACCGCCACGCCCGCTCGACCGCAGCCGCTGAGGTCTCACGCTGAGGTCGCAGCCCCGCGCTCAGGCCTCCACCGTCAGGCCGAGCGCGTGAATGCGCCCCACCAGCTCGCGCCCGAGCGCGGCGTGCACGGCCCGGTGCCGCTCCAGCCGGCTCATCGGCTGCAGGGCCGCGGCGCGGATGGTGACATGGAAGTGGCTCTCGCCCGAGCCGTCATCCCCGGCGTGGCCGCGATGGCGGTGGCTTTCGTTCACCACCTCCAGCCGTTCGGGCGTGAAGGCAGCCTCGAGCCGCGCGCGAATTTCGTCAACAACCGGCATTCTGCGTGTCAACCCCTTCATTGATCCGCGGAATCACCTAAACTCCAGCGCCCGAGTCGGAAACCCCCGGCTCGCCGGAGCCCGCAGGAGAGTCATGGCGAACCGCCCGCCCTTCGATTTCGACATCCGCGTCAGCACCGACAAGAAGCGACGCGGACGTGGCCGGCGGGGCATGTCGGGCGCCGTCGAGACCTCGACGCGGGTCTGCGACCATCCGGACTGCGATGCGCCGGGCCTCTACCGCGCGCCGAAATCGCCCGACGCGCTGGACGACTACTGGTGGTTCTGCCGCGAGCACGCGCGCGCCTACAACCTGAAATGGAACTTCTTCGCCGGTCAGAGCGAGGAGGAGATGCTGGAAAGCATGGAGAATTCCCGGGTCTGGGGCCGGGCGACCCAGCCCTTCGGACAGAGCGACGAGCACCGCGCCTGGGCCCGGCTGGGGATCAACGACCCGATGGAGATCCTCGGCGACAAGGCCACGCGCAATCCCGGCACGCCCACCGCCGCGCACAGCCGCCGCCTGCCCCCCACCGAACGCCGCGCGCTGGAGATCCTCGATGCCCGCGACAGCTGGTCGCGCACCGAAATCCGGAAGCAATACAAGAGCCTGGTGAAAGATCTTCACCCCGACATGAACCGCGGCGACCGCGCCGACGAGGAACGCCTGCAGGAGGTGGTCTGGGCCTGGGAACAGCTCCGCGAGAGCCGCAATTTTCGCGACTGAAGGCCGTTTTTCGCCGCGCCCCGGCCAGCCCACCGTTGCCCTTGCGCGCCCGGGCGATATGCTCCATCCCGACGCGGCACGGCAGCGCAGCCGCGACAGCACGACGAGAGGCGACGATGGCCGACGGAAGCTCCGATCAACGGATCCGCCCGAGCGAGGACATTTCCGTCCGGGATGTCTTCGGCATCGACAGCGACATGACGGTGAAGGGGTTCGCGGAACCGTCCGACCGGGTGCCCGACGTCGATACGACCTACAAGTTCGATCCCGACACCACCCTCGCGATCCTGGCCGGTTTCCAGTACAACCGCCGGGTGATGATCCAGGGCTATCACGGCACCGGAAAGTCCACCCATATCGAGCAGGTTTCGGCCCGGCTGAACTGGCCCTGCGTGCGCGTGAACCTCGACAGCCACATCAGCCGGATCGACCTGATCGGCAAGGACGCCATCAAGCTGGCGGACGGCAAGCAGATCACCGTGTTCCAGGAGGGCATCCTGCCCTGGGCGCTGCGCAATCCGGTGGCCATCGTCTTCGACGAATACGATGCCGGCCGCGCCGACGTGATGTTCGTGATCCAGCGCGTGCTGGAGGCCGACGGCAAGCTGACGCTGCTGGATCAGAACGAGATCATCCACCCGCACCCGTCTTTCCGCCTCTTCGCCACCGCGAACACCATCGGGCTGGGCGACACCACGGGCCTCTACCACGGCACCCAGCAGATCAACCAGGGCCAGATGGACCGCTGGTCGCTGGTGGCCACCCTGAACTACCTCAGCCACGACGCCGAGACCGCGATCGTTCTGGCCAAGAACCCCCATTACAACACCGCCGAGGGCCGCAAGACCATCAGCCGGATGGTCACCGTGGCCGATCTCACCCGTTCGGCCTTCATGAACGGCGACCTCTCCACGGTGATGAGCCCCCGCACGGTGATCGCCTGGGCCGAGAACGCGCGCATCTTCCGCTCGGTCGGCTACGCCTTCCGGCTGAGCTTCCTCAACAAATGCGACGAGCTGGAGCGCCAGACCGTGGCCGAATTCTACCAGCGCTGCTTCGACGAGGAACTGCCCGACAGCGCGGTGTCGAAGAGCCTGGGGTGACATGCAGGGCGATCCGCTGGTCTCGTACGGCGTCGACCTGCGCATATCTATTGAGAAAGCAGACGGTCTTGTCCGTTCCGTTTTGGCAGTTGTCACCGGAATCGTCCTTGGGCTGCTTGTTCACTGGCTCACGGCTACCTACCCTGCTTCGGTTGCGACAGCAGTGACGACCTCGTTGGTGGCACTTGTCGGGGTTGCGCTCGAGCGTCGGGTGCTGGGACTTGCGTGGGCGCGCTTCGCGGCAGAGTATCCGCAGCAAGCGCGCGAGGCACGGGCCGAAGCGGAAGAGATGTGGAAAGACGCAGGGTTCTGGAGGAGACGCATCTGAGGATGACGAAACCCGCCGACAACCCTGCCGAGCCGTTCAAGAAGGCGCTGGCCGAGACCACGCGCGCGATGGCCGACGACCGGGAGTTGTCGGTGAGCTATTCGGTCGACCCGCCCGGTGTCTCGGGCGATGCGGTGCGCCTGCCGCAGATCACCCGCCGGATGACCCGCGAGGAGGTGCTGCTGGCGCGCGGCACGGCGGATGCCTTCGCGCTGCGCCGCCGTTTCCACGACGACGGCACCCATGCCCGGTACCTTCCCGCCGGGCCGATGGCGCGCGATCTCTACGAGGCGATGGAGACCGCCCGCTGCGAGGCGATGGGCGCCCGCGCCATGCCCGGCACCGCCGGCAACATCGACGCCTGCATCGCGCAGGAGGCCGACAAGCGCGGGTATGCCCAGATCACGAAGGCGCAGGATGCGCCGCTGGCGCAGGCCGCCGGCTATCTGATCCGTCACCTGGCCACCGGCCGGCCGCTGCCGAAAGGGGCGGAGAACGTGATGGACCTCTGGCGCGGCTTCATCGAACAGCAGGCCGGCGGCACGCTGGAGGGGCTCGAGGCGGCGCTCGACGATCAGTCCAGCTTCGCGCGTTTTGCCCGGCGCATGATCGACGATCTGGGCTATGGCGACCAGCTCGGCGACGACCCCGACACGGAGGACGACTCCGACAACGAGGGCGCCGGCGACGAGCCGGAGCCGGAGCCGGAAACCGCCGAGAGCCAGGCCGAGGGCAGCGAGCAGGACGAGACCGAGGCGCCACCCGACGACCAGAGCCAGCAGGACGCCGCGCAGGCCGACATGGCCTTCGACGAGAGCGCCGACGAGGAGATGGCCGACGAGCTGGAGCTGCCCGAGGCCGAGGCGCCGCTCGAGCCGCCGCCGCCCGCCCCCCATTCCGAGGCCGATCCCGACTACAAGCCCTATCTCACCGATTTCGACGAGGAGATCCGCGCCGAAGAGCTGGCCGAGCCGGCCGAACTGGAGCGGCTGCGGGCCTATCTCGACCAGCAGCTCGACCCGCTCAAGGGCGCGGTCGGCCGGCTGGCCAACAAGCTGCAGCGCCGACTCCTGGCACAGCAGAGCCGCAGCTGGCAGTTCGACCGCGAGGAGGGCATCCTCGACGCAGGCCGCCTCGCCCGCGTCGTGGCCAACCCCACCACGCCGCTGAGCTTCAAGGTCGAGAAGGACACCGAGTTCCGCGACACGGTCGTCACGCTGCTGCTCGACAACTCGGGCTCGATGCGGGGCCGGCCGATCTCGATCGCGGCGATCTGCGCCGATGTGCTGGCCCGCACGCTGGAACGCTGCGCGGTCAAGGTCGAGATCCTCGGCTTCACGACGCGGGCGTGGAAAGGTGGGCAGGCGCGGGAGAAATGGCTGCAGGCGGGCCGGCCGCAGCTGCCGGGCCGGCTGAACGACCTGCGCCACATCGTCTACAAGGCGGCCGACCAGCCCTGGCGGCGGGCCCGCGCCAACCTCGGGCTGATGATGAAGGAGGGGCTTCTGAAGGAGAACATCGACGGCGAGGCGCTGGAATGGGCGCACCGCCGGCTGATGGGTCGGCCGGAGAGCCGGCGCATCCTCATGGTGATCTCCGACGGCGCGCCGGTCGATGACTCCACCCTGTCGGTCAACCCCGCGAACTATCTCGAAAAACACCTCCGCGACGTCATCGCGATGGTGGAGCGCAAGCGGCAGGTGGAGCTGATCGCCATCGGCATCGGCCATGACGTGACGCGGTATTATTCCCGCGCCGTCACCATCACCGATGTCGAACAGCTCGCCGGCGCCATGACCGAACAGCTCGCGAGCCTGTTCGACAAGGACCCGCGCGGGCGGGCGCGCTTCCTCGGCGTCGCCCGCGTGGCCCGGCGATGACCGGGCTCCAGGGTTTCGGCGCCACCACCCGGCCCGAGCAGGGTCCGCCCCGGCTGGCGGCCCTGCGCGCGGCCCTGGCCGAGGCGGGGCTCGACGGCTTTCTCGTGCCGCGGGCGGACCGGCACCAGGGCGAATACGTCGCGCCCTGCGACGAGCGGCTGGCCTGGCTGACCGGTTTCACCGGCTCGGCGGGCTCGGCGGCGGTGTTCGTCGACGGCCGCTACAAGGTGCAGGTTCGGGCCCAGGTCGACACCGCCCATTTCACCCCGGTGGACTGGCCCGCCACCCGCCCCGGCGACTGGCTCGCCCGCGAGGCGCCCGAAGGCGCGGTGATCGGCTTCGATGCCTGGCTGCACACCCGCGACGAGATCCGGCGGCTGGACAGGGCGCTGGAGGGGCGCGGCGTGACCCTGCGGCGCGTGGCCAACCCGGTCGACCGGATCTGGACCGACCGACCGCCCCGCCCCGCCGGCCCGATCCGCCCCCACCCCGAGACGCTGGCCGGCGAGGCGAGCACGGCCAAGCGCCGGCGGCTGGCCGAGGCGCTGCGCCAGAAGGGCCACCGCGCCGCGGTCCTGACCCTGCCCGATTCGCTCTGCTGGCTCCTGAACATCCGTGGCGCCGACATCCCGCGCACGCCGGTGGTGCAGGCCATGGCCGTGCTGCACGACGACGCCCGCGTGACGCTGTTTCTCGACGCGGCCCGCCTGACCCCGGAGGTCGCCGCCCATATCGGCGTGGGCGACGGCGGCGTC
>PUNI01000587.1 GCA_003551745.1 Paracoccaceae bacterium
CGCCCCGGTGCCCGCCGTAGTCCATGAGGATCGGACCGATGGCGCCTGGATCGGCGGCCGTTCATGCCCTCACTCCCGATCCGCAAGAGCGACCGCGCGTGGAAGGAGGATTGCCCGGCCGCACGGGCACGCAACGATATCTTGAGCGCCACGCGTCACGAGGGCCGATCGTTCTGGAAAAGGTTGACGGTACACCACGGCCGCAGCCTTGCCGACGCCAGGAAGCGCGGTCTCGAGGCCTTCGGCGAGCGCATCGCGGCACGGTCCCGACCGACAGACCGCGGAAATCCGAATCCGCATGCCGCTTGACTACCCTCGGCACCGCCGAGATCATGCGCTTGGACTGATCCTGAAGGGAAAAAGGAAGCCCCACCCCCAGGCTGCATTCCTGCAAAAATGCCCGATGGCTCGCTCGTCACGACAACCAAGAGAGAATCCGCGGCTGGATCGAGCTGCTCGCCGGCGACGTGGTGCTGGCCAGAGCCATCCTCGACCGCCTGCTCCGTCGCGACCGTGTCCTCAACATCAAGGACCGCAGCTACAGGCTGGTGACGTTCGAGGAAGCCCTGAAGGGCTGTCCACATCCATACCGGACGGCGCGTAGCCCCCGGGGCGCTTCGTTGCGACGCCTCGTAGGACCGGGGTCGCGTTGGCTCGTAGGGCTGGGTGTCGCTTGACAGGCGGGCCTCTCCCTCAGAGCAAGCCTTGCAACAGTCCGGGCGAGGGTGTTGCGGTCGCCGGCAGGCCTTGGCTGGCCTGATAGGCGCGGATCGCGGCTTCGGTGTTGGGTCCGATGACCCCGTCCGCACCCTGGGTGTCAAACCCGCGCGCCGTGAGCCGCTCCTGCAAGGCGATCCGGTCCGCCCGCGTCAGCCCGTTGGCATCCGGCGGGAAACTGCCCCGCAGCGGTCCGGCCCCACCGATCCGGTCGGCCAGATGCCCGACCCCGATCGCATAGGCATCCGAGTTGTTGTAGCGCTTGATCACGGCGAAATTCCGGGTGGTGGCGAAGCGCGGCCCGCCCGGCTGCGGCTGGATGACCGGACCGGCGGGCGCGCCGGCGCCGACCTCGCCACCCCAGCGCAGCCCGCGCCGCCAGCCGCTCCGCTGCAGATAGGCCGCCGCCGAGGCCAGGGCATCGGTCGGATCGTCCGACCAGATGTCACGCCGCCCGTTGCCGGTGAAGTCCACCGCGAACTGCAGGTAGGAGGTCGGGATGAACTGCGTATGGCCCATCGCGCCGGCCCAGCTGCCGACCATGAGGTCGGGGGTGGTGTCGCCGGTCTGAAGGATCCGCAGCGCCGCCACCAGCTGCTGCTCGAAGAACCGCCCGCGCCGGCCGTCGTAGGCCAGCGTCGAAGTGGCCGAGATCACCGGAATGTCGCCGCGCCGGTCGCCATAGAAGCTCTCGATCCCCCAGATCGCGGTGACGATCTCGGGCTCGACACCGAAGCGATCCTCGATCGCGGCCAGGGTCCGGCGATGCCGGGCCAGCGCCGTGCGCCCCCGCTGCACCCGTTCCTCCGAGACGGTGATGGACAGGTAGTCCTCGAGCGTGCGCGTGAACTCCGTCTGGCTGCGGTCGCGGGTGACCACGCCGGGAAGATACCCGGTGCCTCGAAACGCCGAGGCGAGCGTGGATTGCGTGATCCCCTGCCCTGAAGCCCGCTCTCGGAACGACAGGACCCAGGCATCATAGGCAGCATTGGGCGCGGGGCGCAGATCCTCCGGCAGCCCTGCGCGCGTGCCGGTGCTCATGCGGGTCAGGCCAGTGGGCGAACAGGCAGCCAGACCAAGACACCCAAGCCCCAGCCCGAAAAGCCGTCGACTGGTCTGCATCGGCCTGCTCACCCTCAGCCATGACACAGGGCTCATCATACCCCTGTCGATTGCAAAGATTGAATCACGGCTGACGCGAGGCCGCAAGCAGATCAAAGGGCGCCGAACGTGGCGACACGGCTATTGGAAGATGGTGCCCCAAGACGGACTCGAACCGCCGACCACCTATTTACGAAACAGGTGCTCTACCAACTGAGCTATTGGGGCCGCGTCCGATGTCTAGATGAACCGACACCCGGGCGCAAGCGCCCGCGGCGAGCCCGGACTTACCGCGATTGCCCACGATCCCGAATCGGATCCCGCCTTGCCGCGCCACCGGTCCGAGCGGCACGACGACGGCGCCGCTCAGGTCCACCGTGCTTGCGGGCGTCCCCGCTTCGCCCCCGGCCCAAGTGCCCGGGCTGTCGACCGGCCGCGCAATCCACGACCGGGAACGTCGGCCGCAGCATCTGCCGGCGCCAGCGCATGGTGCTGGCGTCGGGCAGGCGCGCGTTCCGGCCGCTCGGCCGCTGCAGGCTCCGGGCGAAGCACTTCGCGCGCCGGTGTACCGAGGCGGCTCGATCGCTCGATACCGGTGGGCCGGTACCGGGTCTATCGCGCAGGTGGGCTGGGCCGGTTCCTGGCGCACAGCGATCAAGCGGAGTCCCGGAAACGACTCCGTTGTGCGGCCCCTCCTGCGGAGCCTCGGCGGACAGCAATCTGCCCTCCCTGCGCCGCGCCGATGCCAGCACTGCGGCGTCGGTCTAGCCGGAGACGGTTTCCCGGGCCTTCTGGGTGTCGGCACCGACGATGAGGGGAAGCATCTCGGTCTGGGTCGGCGAGGGTCCGGCGGTTTCGGCCGGTTCGCGCCAGCTGAGCGTGTCGAAGCTGCCGCAGTTGTCGCAGATCGCCACCCAGCGGCCATGCACGGTCTGACAGCTGTCACAGACCCATTGCGGCCCGCGCGGCGCGGTCAGCGCCTTGGTCAACCAGCCGCGGACAACGGCATCGTCCGAGCCCTCGCCACGCTCCACGGCGGCCATTATGGTCAGCACCCGGGCGGTGGGCTTGTCGTCGATCAGCGGCGCGATCGCCCGGCGGGCGGCCGGGAAATCCTCGGCGGCGATCAGCAGTTCGGCCTGCAGCATCCGGGTCTCGGGATGGTCGGGCAGCAGGTTGAGCAGGGGCTGGAACCGCTGCAGCCGCGCCGCGGGCGTCTCGTTCGGCTCGATCTCGGCGAAGGCGGCGGCAAGCGCGGGGTGGGGATTGGCGCTCCAGGCCTTCTTCAGAAGCTTGGTCGCGGCCCGCGCCTTGCCCTGGGCCGCATAGGCGCGTGCGGCAGCGGCAGCGGCGGGCACCAGTTGCGGCGCCAGCGTGCTGGCCTCGATGGCCGTTTCCTGGGCGCGCTCGGCCTCGCCGGCCGCGGCGAGGTCCTCCGCCTGCTGGAGCGCCAGAACGGCGTTGCGGCGCTGGTAGACGTCGCGCGGCATGCCGCCGCTGCGCTGCTGGGCGAGAAGCGTGCGCCGGGCGCCCGACCAGTCCCGGGCCTGAGCCTGGAGTCGCAGCAGCGTCGTCTGCGATTCCTGATGGTCGGGACGCAGGTCGACCGCCTTCTCGGCCAGCTTCTGGGCCGTGTCCCGGTCGCCCTGACGCAGCTTCTGTGCCAGCAGCCCGCGCACCCCGGCGAACTTGGTGCGCCGGTCTTCCACCAGCCGCTTGTAGTACTGCGTCGCCCGTGCCGGATCACCCTGCATCTCGGCAGCCTGGGCGCTGATCAGGTTTGTCAGGTCGGGGCGGCCCAGCAGGCTTTCGGCCTGCGCCGCCTTGGCCATGGCAGTGCGCGGCTCGCCAGCCGCCAGCGCGGTCATGGCGTCCACGAGGGCCTGCAGGCCGCGCCGTTCGCGCGAGCGGGTGAAGTAACGGGTCACCGCCGTCTCGTCACCGTTGAGGAAGCGCAGGAAGGCGACGACCAGCCCGACGATCTTCAGCAGCAACCAGACTGCCGCGAGCAGTGCAAGCGCCGCGAGCACCGCCTGCAGGGGGCCGAGATTGAACTCGAGGTTGCCGACGGCGATCAGGATCCCGTCAGGGGTTCCCAGCAGGCGCTCGGCGCCGATCGTCAGACCGGCGACTGCCGCCACGAAGAGCAGGATTTTCAGAAGCGTCCAGAGCATGGCAGCACCTCAAAGCGATTCTATCTCGGCGGTGAGGGCGTCCAGCGCCCCGGCGGCCGTGCGGCGGGTCTTGGCGGTTTCGGTCCAGGCGGAGAGCGGCGAGCGGACGTGCTCCGGCAGGCTCTCCACCTCGACCAGCGCGGTGTCGAGATCGCCCGCCGCCAGCGCGGCCTCGGCGCGCGACAGGACGGCATCGGCATCCGCGCCCTCGCGGGGCTCGAGCGAGCGCACGCCGAGGTGGAGCCGCAGGAACGAGGTGAGCCGGTCGGACAGAGGCGCGTCCTCGACATCGCGCAGCGCGACGGAGAGGGCTTCGCGGGCGGCTGACGGGAAGGCGGTGCGCAGCTCGGCAAGGGTCGGCACGCCCGTCTCGGCCATCTCAGGCAAGGGCTCGGGCACCGCGACGCCGGCCTCGCTGATCATTTCGAGCGCCGGGGCGAAGGGGCCGCCGGAGGCGAAGGCCGACTCGATCTGCCGCAACGCCGCGCGGGTGCGTGCGGCGGTCTCGGCGGCGGCCGCATCGGCATCGATTGCCGCAAGGGCCGCCTCGGCCTCGGACGCCCGGCGTTCGGCGTCGGTGCGGGCCGCATCGGCGGCCTCGACCACCTCGTCCATCCGCGCGTTCACATCCGCCAGCTCCTCGCGCAACGCCGCGGTCTGGCTGCGGAAGTTCTCCAGCGCCGCGGCCGCGGCGGGATCGCCCGCGAGCGGCGCCTCCTCCAGCGCGTCCATACGCGCGACAAGCCCGGCGAGGCTGTCGGAGATCTCGCCCGTCTGGTCCTCCTGCGCGGTGAGCGATCCGGCCGCCGCCTCGGCCGTTGCGGCGGCTTCGGCCACGGCGTCGGGCAGGGTCTCGACATCGCTGGCGAGCGCGTCCAGCGACGCCTCGGCTTCGGCCAGCCGCGTGGCCTGTGCGTCGAGCGCGGCCTGGAGCGCGTCGGTGCCCGCGCCCGATAGCGGCACGATCCCCTCGCGGTCGAGATACCAGGCGGCGCCATAGCCGACGGCAGCGGCGGCGACGCCGCCCAGAAACAGCGGAAGGAACCCGCCACGGCGCTGCGGGGGCGGCGCCGGGTCGCCGCGGCGCGGGCCCTCGGTCGCCGCCGCAGCGGCCGCGGCCGTGGCCCCGCCC
>PUNI01000227.1 GCA_003551745.1 Paracoccaceae bacterium
CGGGCGGGGGTGGGTGGGTGGGACGCCCGCCAGCCCGGCGCCTTGCCCCCGATCGACCCGCCACCGATGACACCCCGAATCGCCATCTCGGAGCTGACCAAGTATTTCGGCGAGACGCTGGTGCTCGACGCCGTCAGCCTCGACGTCGCGGCCCATGAGGTGGTCTGCCTGATCGGCGCCTCCGGCTCGGGCAAGTCGACACTCCTGCGCTGCATCAACCGGCTGGAGCCTTTCGACCACGGCACCATCCGGCTCGACGGCGTACCGATCGACAGCGCCTCCTTCGGCAAGACCGGCCTGCAGAAGCGCGTGGGCATCGTGTTCCAGTCCTACAATCTCTTTCCCACCATGACGGTGCTCGCCAACATCACCCTCGCCCCTCGCAAGGTCCACGGCCGGCCGCGGGACGAGGCCGAGGCGACGGCCCGCAGCCTGCTCGCGCGCTTCGGCATGGAGCGTTTCGCCGAGAGCTATCCCGAGCAGCTCTCGGGCGGCCAGCAGCAGCGCGTCGCCATCGTGCGGGCGCTTGCGACCGACCCCGACGTGCTCCTTCTCGACGAGGTGACAGCCGCGCTCGACCCCGAACTGGTGGGTGAGGTGCTGGCGATCATCCGCGACCTGAAGGCACGCGGGCTCACGATGGTGATCGTCACCCACGAGATGGGCTTCGCCCGAGAGGTCTCCGACCGGGTCTGCTTCCTCGACCAGGGCCGCATCCTCGAATCCGGCCGCCCCGCACAGCTCCTCGCCGCCCCGCAGGAGGCCCGCACCCGCCAGTTCCTGCAGCGCATCATCGCGGCTCGCCGGCTCTAGGCCCCCCGGCAGAACCCGGGCCGAACCCCGGTTGGCGGCGCCCGGCCGAAACGGCCCGTCGAACGCGCAGCGCTCAGCGCAGGCCGGTCACTTCCAGCAGGCCGCGGTCGCGCGCTTCGTAATAATAGCCGCGGGCATACCACATCACGGCCCGGTCCATGTCGCCGTCGGCGACGATCCAGGCCCCGCGCAGATAGCGCATCCCGTAGCGCAGATTGGTCTCGGGATCGAGCAGCTCGGCCGGCGCGCCGCGGAAGCCCATGGTGCGGGCGGTCTGCGGATGGATCTGCATCATGCCCCAGTAGGGGCCATTGCGCGCCGCAGGATTGTAGCGGCTCTCGCGCATGATGACCCGGTGCGCGAGCGCCCGCGGCACCTCCTTCCGGTCGGCGATCCGGAAGGCGAGCGCCTGCAGGCTGTCCTCTGCCTCCGGCACCGGGGTTGCCTCGGCGACCCCTCGGGTCGCGGGGTCCGGCCCGGCGCAGGCCGCCAGCGCGGCGAGGACAACCGCCCAGAGGGCAACACGGCGCGGCGTCGGCATGGCAGTCCCCCGGCTGTTTGCGCGGGGATAGCATTGCTGCGTCGAAACCATCGCGTGGGAAATCACGCCGTCTTCGGCGATGCGCGGCAATCCGCCGATGCCCACGCCGCATGCGAAAAACCCCCGAGCCAGGGCCGGGGGTTTCCTGCGTTCCGTCGCCGTGCGGCGTGGCCTTCAGAGGAGCCCTTCGCGTTGGGCCCGCTTGCGGGCGAGCTTGCGTGCCCGGCGGATCGCCTCGGCGCGCTCCCGCGCGCGCTTCTCGGAGGGTTTCTCGAAATGCTGCCGCAGCTTCATCTCGCGGAACACGCCCTCGCGCTGAAGCTTCTTCTTCAGCGCACGCAGCGCCTGATCGACATTGTTGTCGCGAACGCTTACCTGCATGTGGTTGTCACCACCTTTCCAAGCTAGAGTTTCGGTCCATCTGCAGGAGGCCGGTGGATAGCAAAGCGGTCCGGCGTTGTCCACACCCGCGCCGCGCCCGTTCAGCGCCCGTCCTGCACCCGACATGAAGGAGGTCTCGATGCCCGACGCGACAGCCCCCGACACCGAAGCTCCCCGCAGCCCCGAGGCCCTGCGTGCCGCCCTGCTCGACGCGATCCTGCCGCATGTGCCCTTCGACGGCTGGAGCGAGCCGGCGTTCCGCGCCGCCGTGGCCGACTGCGGCGCCGAGATGGCTCTGGCGCGGGCCGTCTGCCCGCGCGGGCCGGTCGACCTCGCGCTCGACTATCACGCCCGCGGCGACGCGGCGATGGTGACGCGGCTGCACCGCGAGAACCTCGATGCCCTGCGTCTGCGTGACCGGATCGCCAGCGCGATCCGCTTCCGGCTGGACGCGATCGAGGAAAAGGACGCGGTGCGCCGGGCCGCCACGCTCTTCGCCCTGCCACCCTATGCGGCCGACGGCGCGCGGTCGGTCTGGAATACCGCCGATCTGATCTGGACGACGCTCGGCGACACCTCCGAGGATGTGAACTGGTATACAAAGCGGGCGACGCTGTCGGCGGTCTATTCCGCGACGGTGCTCTACTGGCTGGGCGACAGCTCGCCCGGCCATGAGGCCACCTGGGAGTTCCTCGACCGGCGCATCGACGACGTGATGCAGTTCGAGAAGGTGAAGGCGACCGTGGGCGGCAACCCGGTGTTCCGCACCGTCTTTGCCGGCCCGTTGTGGCTGCTGGGCCAGGTGCGCGCCCCGATCCGGCCGGCCGAGGCCGACATGCCGGGCATGCACGCCCGCCCGCCGGCGCCGGCCGAAACCGCCTGAACACGCCGGCCGTCGGGGGCCGCTTGACCGCGCCCGGGCCGCGCGCCACTGTGCCGGCCGGTCAGCCGGGAGAGACGCCATGGCCATAGGCGCCGAGATCGCAAGCTGGGTCGACGGACGCTGGCACCGCGGCAACGTTCCCGCGATCGGCGCGGCCGATCATGCCGCCTGGCTTGGCTCGGGCGTGTTCGACGGGGCGCGGCAGTTCGCCGGTCGACGGCCCGACCTCGACCTGCACTGCGCCCGCCTGATCCGCTCCGCCGAGGCGATGGGGATCCGTCCGCATCTGACCGCGGCCGAGGTGCTGGACATCATGGAGGAGGGCTGCGCGCTCTTCTCCCCCGACGCCGCGCTCTACCTGCGCCCGATGATGTGGGCCCGCGACAGCGGCGGCGGGGTGATCGACCTCGACCCCGACAGTTGCGTCTTCGCCGCCTGCATCGAGTCCCTGCCGATGCCCGAGCCCGGCGATCACAGCCTCACCGTCTCGCCCTATCGCAGGCCCCACCCCGACACCGCGCTGACCTCCGCCAAGGCGGCGGCGCTCTATGCCAACAACGGCCGGATCATGACCGAGGCCCGGGCGCGCGGCTTCTCCAACGCGCTGTCGCTCGATCCCTCGGGCAATGTCGCCGAGACAGCCTCCACCAATGTCTTTCTGGTGCGCGACGGCGCGGTCTTCACTCCGCTCCCCAATGGCACCTTCCTGGCCGGGCTGACGCGGGCGCGGGTGATCGAGCTTCTGCGCGCGGACGGGGTTGCCGTGCAGGAGACCACACTGACGCTCGCGGATTTCGCGAGGGCCGAAGAGATCTTCGTCACCGGCAACATCGCCAAGGTGATGCCCGTCGCCCGCTACGAAGACCGCACGCTGCCGCCCGGCCCACTGGCCAGGCGCGCCCGCGAGCTTTACTGGGACTGGGCCTTCGCCTGACCCAGAGGAGCCCCGATGAGCCTTCCAGAGACGATGCGCGCGGTCGAGATCGCCGAGCCGGGCGGACCCGAGGTCCTGAAGCCCACGCGCCGGCCGGTGCCGGTGCCCGGCCACGGCCAGATCCTGATCGCGGTCGACCATGCCGGGGTGAACCGCCCCGACGCGCTGCAGCGGGCGGGCAGCTATGCACCGCCGCCCGGCGCCTCCGACCTGCCCGGGCTGGAGGCCGCCGGCACCGTCGCCGCCGTTGGCCCCGGCGTCACCCGCTGGCGCGAGGGCGACGGCGTCACCGCGCTCTTGCCGGGCGGCGGCTATGCGGAATTCGCCGTCACCCACGAAGCGCACGCCCTGCCCCTGCCGCAGGGCCTCGACATGCCGGCGGCGGCGGCCCTTTGCGAGACCCTCTTCACGGTCTGGTCGAACGTGTTCCGTCGCGGCGGGCTGCAGGCGGGCGAGCGCTTTCTCGTCCATGGCGGCAGTTCCGGCATCGGCACCACCGCGATCCAGCTCGCCCACGCCTTCGGCGCGCGGGTCTTTGCCACCGCCGGGTCCGCCGAAAAATGTGCGGCCTGCGAGAAGCTGGGGGCGGAGCGCGCGATCAACTACCGCGAGGAGGATTTCGTCGAGGTTCTGCGCGCCGCCGGCGGCGCCGACGTGATCCTCGACATGGTCGGCGGCGAGTATGTGGCGCGCAATCTCAAGGCTCTGGCCGAGGACGGCCGGCTGGTGCAGATCGCCTTCCTGCAGGGTCCGAAGGTGACGCTGAACCTCGCGCCGCTGATGATGAAACGCCAGACGATCACCGGCTCCACCCTGCGCCCGCAATCCGATCTCGCCAAGGCGCGCATCGCCGACGAGCTTGCCGCCGAGGTCTGGCCGCTGCTCGACGCCGGCCGGATCGCCCCGGTGATGGACAGCACATTCCCGCTCGACGCGGCCGCCGAGGCCCATGCCCGCATGGAGGGCTCCGGCCATATCGGCAAGATCGTTCTCCGCGTGGCGGGCTAGCGTGGCCGGCTAGCGGGGTGGACCGACGCGCGACCGGCCGCTGCAGGCGCGGGCCAGCAGGTCCTCGCCGCAGCGCCGGGGCTGCAGATCCGGGGTCAGGCAGAGGCGCAGCTCCACCAGCCGCCCGCCTGGGCAGCTGGCGATGAAGTCATCCTCGCCAAGCTCGGGATTGGCCGCGCGCACGGCCTGCCCCAGCGCGGTGACCGGCAGGCGGCCGGTTTCGGCGCCGATCTCGGGAAGGGCGAAGCGCGCGTAGGCCGCCCGCGACAGGTCGAAATAGGCCTCCGCGCCCAGGCCCGAGCAGCGGCCGTGCTTGCGCCACTGGTGCCAGGCCAGCCCGCCCGAGCCCATGATGTCGGCCATCGCCGCGGTCTGCCGCCGGCTCGGATCGCGCTCTGGCGTGGTGCAGAACTCCGGCCAGCCCTCCTCATGCTGCGGCCAGAGCCCGTGCAGCGCCCAGCCCGCGCCGGCGCCCTCCGCGCAGCGTGCATCGCCCCGGGCATCGCCCTCGCGCACGCACCAGCCGGGCATCCACGTCAGCGC
>PUNI01000358.1 GCA_003551745.1 Paracoccaceae bacterium
CGAAGTTCTTCGGGTTGGCGAGATAGACCTCGGCCCGGATGCCGGCCGCGCGCAACTCCGACGCCATGGCGAAATACTCGGCCATCCGGTCGCGGTCCATCACCGTCACCACCACCGGCCCCGGCATCGCGCCCTTGAGCCGCCCCTTGGCGCGAAGCGCGGCGAGCAGCCGGTCCACCCCGATCGAGACCCCGGTCGCCGGCACAGCCTGCCCGGTGAAGCGCTTCACCAGATCGTCGTAGCGCCCGCCGCCCGCCACCGAGCCGAACTGCCGCGGCCGGCCCTCGTCGTCGGTGATCTCGAAAGTCAGCTCCGCCTCGAACACCGGCCCGGTGTAGTAGCCAAGGCCGCGGACCACCGAGGGATCTATGACAATGCGGTCGGGGCCGTAGCCTTGGCCTGCCAGCAGACCTGCGATGGTCCCAAGTTCAGCGACGCCTTCGGCACCCGCTTCGCTTCCCTCCGAGATGAACTCAAGATGCGAAAGAGCAATCTTGTTCCAAAGCAACTGAGCATCAGTGAAATCTGACTCTGCCAGCTCCGCTCGTGACGCCTCCTCCCAAAGCGAACCACCGGCTTCGACAGACCCAGTATCGGTCATCGTGGCCCGCATGACTTGCTGCAGAATGTCCTGCGAAGCGAAAAGATACCTGGAGATCACGTCAATCTGCTCTGCCGAAAGTCGTGCTCCCTCGGTGAAGTCGCCGCTCTCGTCCTTGCGGCCAGCGCCCAGAAGTGCGCGCACGCCCTCCTCGCCCAGCCGGTCGAGCTTGTCGATGGCGCGCAGGACGATGCCGCGCTTGTCGGCGTTTCGTTCTGGGTCAGAGGGGTCGAAGAGGCCCGCGACCTCCATCACGCCGTTCAGGACCTTCCGGTTGTTGACCCGCACGATGTACTCCCTGCGCGGGATGCCCACGGCCTCCAGCGCGTCGGCGAGCATCATGCACATCTCGGCGTCGGCGGCGACGCTCGCGGCCCCCACGGTGTCGGCGTCGCACTGGGTGAACTGGCGGAAGCGGCCGGGGCCGGGCTTCTCGTTGCGCCAGACCGGGCCCATCGCGTAGCGCCGATAGGGCATGGGCAGGTCGTTGCGGTACTGCGCGGCGACGCGGGCGAGCGGCGCGGTGAGGTCATAGCGCAGCGCGAGCCAGTCGCCGGCGTCCTCCTCCTGCCAGGCGAAGACGCCGGCATGGGGCCGGTCGACGTCGGGCAGGTATTTCCCGAGCGCCTCCAGCGTCTCGACGGCGGGCGTGTCGAGCGGGTCGAAGCCGTGGCGCTCGTAGACCTCGGCGATGGTGTCGAGCATGGCCTTGCGCTCGGCCACCTCGGCGCCGAAGTCGTCGCGAAAGCCCCGCGGCGCCTCGGCGCGCGGCCGCCTCGGCCCCTTGTTCTTCGCCATCTGCCTGATCCCCGCGCGGAATGCGCGGCCCGTCTAGCCGAAGCCCCGGGAGGGGGCAACCGCACCGCGCCCGCTGCGCGACGGGCCCGCTGCGCGCCGGGCCCGTTGGGGGGCAGCCTTGCCACCCCGGTGCCGATATGCGCTCATGCCCCCCGCTTCCGTCCCCTCGCCTGCGCAGGTTGCCGATGTCCGACCGACCGCCCCCGACCCCCCGCGGTTTCGACAACTGGGACGAGATCCGCACCGCGTTCCATGTGGCGCGGGCCGGCACCGTCAGCGGCGCGGCCGAGGCGCTTGGGGTGCACCATGCCACGGTGATCCGCCATGTCGATGCCCTGGAGGAGCGGCTGGGCCTGCGCCTCTTCCAGCGCCATCCACGCGGCTACACCCCGACCGAGGCCGGGGAGGAGCTGTTCAGGGTCGCCCGCACCACCGACGAACAATTCGCCCAGCTTGCCGCCCGGCTGCGGGGCGCCGGGGCCGAGGTGGCGGGCGAGCTGGTCGTCACGGCCATCCCCGGCCTCGCGCCCTTCCTCGCGCCCGGTCTGGTGCGGTTCCAGCAGGCGCATCCCGGGCTTGTGGTGCGGCTTCTGACCGACACGCGGCTTTTCCGGCTGGAATACGGCGAGGCCCATGTGGCGATCCGCGCCGGCGCGAAACCGGAAGAGCCGGACAACGTCGTCCGGCCCTTCGGCCGGCTGCGATACGCGCTCTATGCCGCGCAGGCCTATGCGGATCGCCACGGCCTGCCGGCAAGTGCCGCGGAACTGGCCGGGCATTCTTTCGTCGGCGCCGACGGCGGCGGCCATCCCGCGCCCTTCCTGCGCTGGCTGGCCGAGACCGTGCCGGCCGGGGCGATCACCTTCCGCGGCTCGGACCTCACGACGCTGGAGGAGGCGGTGATTGCCGGCGCCGGGATCGGCTTTCTGCCCTGCTGGCGGGCGGCGCAGGTGCCCGGGCTGGTGGAGGTGCTGCGGCCGCGGCCCGACTGGGACGCGGCGCTCTGGCTGGTCACCCATGTCGATCTGCAGCGCTCGGCCAAGGTGCAGGCGGCGCTGGCGCATCTGAAGGCCGAGGCGGCGGACTGGCCCCTTGGCTGAGCCGGCGGGCGCCGCGCCGCCCGCCAGGGCGGCGGCGCTGGGGCATCTGGCGATGCTGGGCTTCGCCGGGCTGGTGGCGGGCTCGTTCAGCCTCGGCGCGCTGGCGGCCAACCACATCGCGCCCACGGCGCTGACGGCGCTGCGCTTCCTGATCGCGGCGGTGGCGATGGCGGCGCTGGTGCTGGCCGGGCCGGGCTTCCGCCGCGCCGATCTGGTGGCGCCCTGGCGCTATGGGCTGCTGGGCGGGCTCTTCGCGCTCTATTTCGTGCTGATGTTCGAGGCGCTTAAGACGGCGCCGCCGGTCTCGACTGCGGCGGTCTTCACGCTCACGCCCCTGATGGCGGCGGGTTTCGGCTGGCTGTGGCTGCGCCAGCGCCTCACCCGGCGCATCGGGGTCGCGCTGGGCATCGGCGCCGTGGGTGCGATCTGGGTGATCTTCCGGGCCGATCTGTCCGCGCTGCTCGCCTTCCAGCCGGGGCGGGGCGAGGCCATCTTCTTTCTCGGCTGCATCGCCCATGCCGCCTTCACCCCGCTGGTGGTGCGGCTCAACCGCGGCGAGCCGGCGCTGGTCGGCACGGCCCTCGTCATGGCCGGCGGGCTTGCCGTGCTCGCCGTCGTGGCTGCGCGTGAGATCGCCGCGACCGACTGGACCGGCCTGCCGCCCATCGTCTGGATCACCGCGGCCTATCTGGGCATCGCGACCACGGCGCTGAGCTTCTTCCTGCTGCGCTTCGCGGCGCTGCGCCTGCCTTCCGCCAAGGTCATGGCCTACACCTATCTGGTGCCGGTCTTCGTGATCTTGTGGGAGCTGGCGCTCGGCGGCGCGCTGCCCCCGGTCCTGGTGCTGCCGGGCATCTTGCTGACGGTGGTGGCGCTCCTGCTCCTGCTCAAGCAGGAGCAGCCCCCACCGCCGCTCAGGGTGAGCGGCTGAGATCGCCGTCGGCGGCGGCGGCGCGGTGCTCCGTCTCCAGCGCGGCCCAGTCGGCGGCCTCGGCGGCGAGGAAGCGCTCGAAGGCGTCGAGTTCGACGGGCTCGAATTGGCCGAAGCCCTGCATCCACACGCTGGCGGCGCGCAGCGCGTCGGGCTCGATCTTGCACCATTTCACCCGGCCGCGCTTTTCCTGGCTGATCAGCCCCGCCGCGGCGAGGATGGCGAGATGCTTGGAAACCGCGGCAAGCGACATCGGCAGCGGCGCCGCCACATCCGTCACCGCCATGTCGTCTTCGAGGAGCAGCGCGAGGATCGCCCGCCGGGTCGGGTCGGCAAGGGCGGAGAAGACCACGTCGAGCTCGGCTGAGGGCGTGTCGCGCATGGCTTGCCGATAGGGGCCGGGCGCGCAACGGTCAACCATGTGGTTGAACTTGCCGCGATGCTGCAGGGCAGCGGAGCAGCCCGGCCGGTCACGCGCGGCCATCCGGAATAAATAGGAAAGACAGTGGGTTAATGTGTTCCCCGCCGGGCCGATGGGCGCTTGACACGTCTCCACGGCCTGCTTAGGGTCCGCGCCACTGTCCGGGGGGTCTGGTCCTATCATGAGCGGCCCGAGCGACGAGGAGCGGCTGCGCCGTCTCGACGAGATGCTCGCGCGCCATCGCCGTCAGGAGCCTGACAGCGGAGGGGCGGATACCCACACCCAGGCCCAGGTGGCCTGGCGGATGGTGACGGAACTTGTGGCCGGCCTTCTCGTCGGCTTCGGCATCGGATACGGGCTCGATGCGGTGTTCGGCACCCGGCCCTGGCTTCTGGTGCTGTTCACGCTGCTCGGCTTCGCGGCCGGGGTGAAGACAATGATGCGGACGGCCGGCGAGTTGCAGGCGCCGCCCGGCAAGACGGTGGCAAGGCCCGCCGCGGGACAGGAAGAGGAAGGGCGCGGTGGCTGACGAACCCGCATTCGTGATCCGGCCGATGGACCAGTTCGTCGTCAAGCCGCTGTTCGGCGGTGACATCGTGCACTGGTACGTTCCCACCAATGTCACGCTGTGGATGGCGCTCAGCGTCGTCGCGGTCTCGCTGCTGCTCGTCTATGCCACCCGCGGCCGGGCGATCGTGCCATCCCGCGGCCAGTCGGCGGCCGAGCTTGCCTATGGCTTCATCTACAAGATGGTCGTCGATGTGGCGGGCAAGGACGCGGTGCGCTTCTTCCCCTACATCATGACGCTATTCATGTTCATCCTCTTCGCCAATGTGCTGGGGCTGATCCCATGGGCCTTCACGCCAACCGCGCAGATCGCGGTGACGGCGGTGATGGCGCTGGCGGTGTTCATCACCGTGACGGTGCTGGGATTCGTGCTGCACGGCGCGCGCTTCCTCGAACTGTTCTGGATCTCCTCGGCGCCGCTGCCGCTGCGGCCGGTGCTGGCGGTGATCGAGGTGATCTCCTATTTCGTGCGGCCGGTCAGTCACTCCATCCGTCTTGCCGGCGCGATGATGGCCGGCCATGCCGTGGCCAAGGTGTTCGCGGGCTTCGCCGGCGCACTCGGCGTCGGCGCCGTCATCCCGATCGTGGCGGTCACCGCGCTCTACGGGCTGGAGCTGCTGGTCGCGCTGATCCAGGCCTACGTCTTCACCATCCTGACCTGCGTCTATCTGA
>PUNI01000152.1 GCA_003551745.1 Paracoccaceae bacterium
CCCGCCCCAGCGTCTGGTACAGCTCCATCGCCCATGTCCTGGGGTCGCCCGACTGGTCGATCAGCTCCTGTATCCTCTCCCCGAGTAGGTACTGGTAGATCTCCGCCGGGTCGTCCTCCTTGTTCAGACGCATCGGCGCCATCACCGGGGCTATCAGGTGTGCTGGGTAGCTCAGCCCCTTCGGCATCCATGGAACCCGACTCTCCGGGCTCCCCGTGTTGATCTCGTGAATTAAACCTCGTTCCTGCATTCAAAACCTCCTTGAGGCCATCCCAGGTCTCATAGACTGGCGGCAACTGGGCGGCCGGCAGGGGCATTTCGCTCTTGCCGCGGCCCTCGACCACAATCATATCGACCGGGAATCCTGCCCCTTGCTGAGCGTACAGGTCGCCCGACAGGGTGAAGTGGTCAACGACGTTGTAGCGGTCGTACAGGTGGTAGTAGAAGCTGCGCTTTGCCTCTCCGTCGTATGACTTTTGACGCGCAGAATCAGAAAGGTTCGGGGTGGCCCCGACGATAATTGCCGCGCGCCCGTTGTCTTCCAGGTGATTGTCCAGGGTCCGCAGCGCGATCGCATGATCGATCTGGTTCGTCTGGAACCCTCCGGCATCGAACGTCGCGGTCGCGCCACCCCTCTGGACGGTGCCGAACGGGGGGTTTAGTACAACCACCGGCACCCTCGGGAACGGCAGGGCCTCAGTGGCCGCGTCCATCTGGCTCACGATATGATCGCCGGACAGGCGTAGCGCCGTGGCCCGGTCGCCGGCAAGCTCATTGGCGTAGCCGACCTTCTCCGACCCCATCAGAAGCGCGCCATGCCCGGCGGTCGGGTCCAGGATGATCGTGTCCTGGCCGACCCCGGCCAAGTGGCCCGCAAGCCAGGCAATCGGGAGCGGTGTGCTGTATTGCTGCATCGATACCGACGTGCTGCTCCGGCTGCTCAGGCGCGGCATCCGGCCGATCAGTTCGACCATGGCATCCAATGTGGCGGTCGTCGACCCACCGACGAGCCCATCCCGCCCCCCCGCGATCATGTCCTGGGCCACGCGCACCCCAGCCAATTCCACTTGGCTTTCGACCATCTTCGCCAGATCAGTTCCCGGATCTATCTTCTCGCCGACAATCTCGGCGAAGAACTTGCGAGTTTCTACGATCTTCGAGAAGTCCCTGCCCGCGCTCAGCGCCTGCTCGAAGTCGGCGCCGGCCCGCTCCATGCGCGCCTCGATGGAGTCGCCGGCCAAACGAAGCTCGTCGCGGAAATGCTTTATGTAGGGCCGGATGGAGTCGCCGAACGCCTGGACCAAGGTCTCGATCAGCTTCTGGGCGGTGTGGCCAGCGTCGCGCGCGGCCTGCAGTGCCGCCTGGAAATGGGGCTTTGCCTTGGCGTAGGTCTGCGGGTTGAAGACCGGACCGGAACCGAACGTGCCGGGGTCGTCTCCCCCGAACAGCTTGCGCAGGCCCTCCAGGGCCTCCATTCCGGCATCACTCAGGTCGCCGCCAAGCTCACTGGCGATCCGCTTGACCTGCTCCGACCCTTGGGCGGCCGGGGCGGCCGGTGCGTCCGGGGCCGGGGCATCCGGGGCCGGGGCATCCGGGGCCTGCTCGGCGCCTGCTGCGGCATCAACCGCCTGATCAATGGCGGCATCGTCCATGCCAGCCAGTTCGTCTGCCAGGTCCTGCTGCGGCGGGGCATCCTCCGGCGGCTGGATAGGCTCAGCCTCCTTCGGCTCAACCAGGCTGGTCTGCTCCGGCCTGCTCCCGGCGAACAGTTCACCATCCCCCTGCATCATGTCGGGGCTTTGTTCGGTCCTCTGCGTGCGATCGGTCTCCGCGTCAAGCTGCGCCTGCTCCGTTTCCGATGGTCTCTGGCCCAGCAGGTCGCTCTCGCCCTCCTGCCCTGCCGCAGGAGCGGGTTCCAGGGACTGCTGGATGCGCTCGATGATCGCCCTTTGCGCATCCGACCGACTGCTCCGCCCTTGGTTGACCAGTTCCGCCTGCTCCGTAACGAACTGATTCAGTTCGGGGTTCGTGTTGATCTGCTCGACCAGCCGGACGATCGCCTCTGCGTCCGCCTTGGCCTGCTCGCTGCCGGCCTGATCCACCACATTCTGCGCGCCGGCCTCGATCTCAGACTTGTTGCGGACCAATCCGGCCATCAGGGCCTTGTCGCGCTGCGCCCGGGATCGCACGCCATCAATCAGGCGAACCCGCTCCATCACAACCTTGTCGCTGACGCCGCCGAACATGTCACCTTGGTCCGCCCTGGCCTCGGTGGTGGCAATGTCCTCAAGCAGCGCGGACACTTGCCCCATGGTCGTTGGCTTGAGCCGCGCAAGGGCGCGAATCGCCAATTCCTGCTGCGCCGGATCGCTGAACCGCTCGGCGGCCAACCCGGCGTGAGACGGATCCACATCGTTGTTCAGCGCCATCTGGGTCGCTTCGTCTGACAGATTCGCCAGGCGACGGCCGTCCCGCACGAGCGCACTGTTGGGCGGCAGGCTCTCGAGCTGGGTGGTGTCCGGCCGCGCGCGGAACACGCGGGCCGCGTCCCAAGCGGTGCCAGTGCCCTCGGCCAGGTTTTTCACGGCGGCGTAGGTGCGCGCATCCTCGGCTGTCCAGCCGTCCGACTCGCGCATGACCACGGCATCCAAGGTGATCGGGGCATGACCCTCGGCCATCAGGCGATTGGCCAAGCCGACGCGCTGGTGGCCATCAGCGATGAAGCGCCGGCCGTCGGCGCGCTCGTGAATGACCGTTCGGCCCGCGAGAAGGTCATCCCATTGCTGAACCCCCTGCAGTCTCTCGGTCAACCCATCCTCCCCAGCGTCCTTGAACTGGTAGGTTTCGGCATCGACTTCTACGGACTCGGCCGGCACACGCTGGCGAACCATGGGCCGGTCGGGCTGGGACGGCGTGAACAGGAACTCCTCGGCAGCGCGCTCTGCCTCCGTTGGTGCG
The DNA here is from genome assembly GCA_003551745.1 of Paracoccaceae bacterium. Classification (GTDB taxonomy): domain Bacteria; phylum Pseudomonadota; class Alphaproteobacteria; order Rhodobacterales; family Rhodobacteraceae; genus Rhodobaculum. Next base: position 2,959 of record PUNI01000152.1, read on the forward strand.
GGCGCCGCTTCCGGCTGGGCCTGCTCGGGCGCAGCTTCCGGCGCGGCGGCATCGGCCGAAGCGCCATCCCCGTCTACCCGGGCATCGTCCCCATACCGCATCCGCAGGATGTCGGCCGGCGACCTTCCCTGCGCCTGGTCGGCCGGGACCGTCTGGAGCGGGCGGTCAAAATCAGGCGACCAGATCTCTGCCGATCCGTCAGCCTTGCGCACTACCTCTACGGTCATATCGCCTTGGCCGCGGTTGACCACATGCTCGGATGACTCGCCCTCACGCGCTGGCGCTGCCGGCTCCGGCGCGGCGGCCTCGGCCGGCTCCCCGCCCACAGTCCGATCGAAGGAGTCCAGCGTCGCCTCGTCCTGCCCAGTCTCTTCCGGATCCTCCTTCTTGGGCGCGCGTGGTCGGCGCGTGGTCGGCTTCGGTATCGGGACGCCGCCCGTCTTGGTGAGCGCGTTCATGAAGATGAACCCCAGGAAGCCGACCGCACCGCCCATGCCTGCGGCCTCGCTCACGTTTTCCCAGTGACTGCGCTCAGGGTCGTATTCAAACTCGCCGGCGGTGTAGTTTTTAGAAAGCTCGTAGAAGCCCTCCAGTATGGACTCCTGAACGCCGATGATGGACGCCTCACCCAGCTTTCCCCAGACGTTCTTGGCGCCCAGCCTCTGTAGCGGGCGCTGGATGAAAAACAGCGCGCTCGCGATCGGGGCCACCTGAGACGCGCCGACGCCGGCACCAATCAGCCTGGCCTTTGCGGCAATCTCCGGGCTGGCGCCGTGCAGCCTGGCATCCTGATCAAAATCGTAGCGCCCCATCATGGCCGCGGCCGATGCCGGGGCAACCGATCCGCGAAGCGCCTGGCCGGTGGCGCCTCTGATGCCGACTTGGCCTACGGTGGGCGCAGCAGCCCGGCCGCGCGTGGCCAGGCCGAGCAAGCCGAACGCCAGAAAAGAGCCCAAGCCCTGAGCGAGCTGGCCGCGCGCAACGCTGTCCCGGTAGGCCCAGTGGTCTTCCCCGAACTGGCTTTGTGCCCAGTCATCTCCGAGCTTGTACACGGCGTCCCTGACGCGCTGGCCGAAGCCGACCGACTCACCATCAGTCTGTTCGCCTGACAGGCGCTCATTGATCTCGTCGGCCACATACCTTGGGCGCTCCGGCAGTTCGATGTCCGGATATTGCTCCATGAACGCGTCAAGAGTCCATGCCTCACCGGTGCCGGGATCCAATATTAGATGGCCTCCCTGCGTAAGGCCGTGGACCAGCGTCAGCCCCAGTTCATCACGAAGGAAGCCGCCAAGCTCCCTCGCATAGGCGCGGTTCCTGAAGCCCTGCGGAATGGCCTCTGCAGAGCCGGCGATTGACATTCCAGCCGTCGTCCTGCCCCCCTGAAGCACGTTGGCGCCGGTGGCCGCGGCCTCTCTCACGGCGCGCGGCAGGTACATCAGGACGCGCTTGGCCATGCTCTCGTCGGGCGTTCCTGCTACAGCGTCCCAATAGGAAAGCACCTCCTCGCCGATGGTCTCCAGCGGACCCATCGACCAATCAACGGCTCGCTCCAAGTTCGAGCGGCTGGCGCGGTAGTCCTCGTTTTGCTCCAGCAGCCCCTTGTAGAAATCCCACGCCTGAATGTCGCCGGACTGAAGCGCCCCATCTACGAGTTCCTGCAGTTCCGTATGCGACCGGTCGATCGGGATGTCACGCTCGCGCATTCGGCGCTCGATCTCTTTCTGAGCCTCGCGATTGCCGGCCGCCCACGCTCTCTGGCGGGCATCCTGATAGACCTCGGGCTCGTACCCCTGCTCCGGCGTGGGCTCTTGGCGGCCATCATCCCGCTCCACTGGAGTTGGGGCCAGGCCGGCGTCCGTAGCCACACCGGTCAAGCCGCCGGTTTGCAGGGCGCCCTGATCGGCAGCCGGAGACAGCGCCCGATAGATCCTTGACCCAGACCTGGCGGTCTCGATTTCCGAGCGAATCTCTTCGTCTGTGCGCACGCGGCCCATTCTGTCCATGGGCGCGCTCACATTACTCGAAATTCAAATGGGGGCTCCGGTCTTTCTCTTGGCTCACTCCGAGCCGGCGGCGCCCGCGGGTTCTCGGCGGCCCCGCGCAGTAGTTC
>PUNI01000258.1 GCA_003551745.1 Paracoccaceae bacterium
ACCGGCCAGCAGCAGCGCCGCGCCGGCGAGCGCCACACCCAGGAGCACGAGGAGAAGGGAGGTCATCGATCAGGTCTCTTCCACTTTGGTCGCCGCCAGAAGGCCAAGGGCGGCGAGTTTCAGCCCGCAGGGCAGCAGGGCGTAGAGAAAGGTCAGCATCGCCAGCGCCTCGGCGGTGTTCTCCGGCTCCCCCGAGACGAAGCCCGAGGCGCCCAGGAGCGGCAGGACGATGCCGGCGGATATGGCGAGCGTGGCCTTGGTTGTGAAGGCCCAGAGCCCGAAACCGCGGCTGGCGTCGGGCGAGACGCGCTCCATGCGCCGCGAGAAGATGGCGCTGAGGAGCGTAAGGTCGGCGCCGAGCGCGGCGCCCGAGGCGAGGCACACGAGCGCAAAGGGCAGGATGTCGCCGGGCCCGAGCAGGGCGGCGAAGGCGAAGGAGACGATGGAGAGCGACATGCCGACCAGCAGCACCGGCTTGGCGCCATGGCGCTGTGCGGCCCGGCCCCAGAGCGGTGCCGCGGCGGCCGCGGCCACGAAGAACAGCAGCAGCAGCGGGCCTTCCCAGCCCGGCGCGGCAAGACGGCTTTCCACGAAGAAGAGAAACAGCGAGGAGGTGACCGCCACCGGCGCCGCGTTGAGAAAGGCGATCACCAGAAGCCGCCGCGCGGTGGCGTCGGCGAGGATCAGCCGGAAACCGGTCTCTGACGCCACCGGCGCGGCGAACCACTCGCCCCGCATCCCCAGCACCGCCACGCCGCACAGCGCGCTGAAGAGCACGGCAAAGAGGGCGAACGGGGCGTCGAAGCCGAGCGCGAAGACGGTGGGCGCCACCGACGCCAGGCACACCCCGATCAGCGCGCCGGTCTCGCGCCAGGTGGCGACCCGCACATGCCCGCGCTCGCCAAGCGCCGCCGCCTTGGCCACCCCCTGCGAGTAGAAGGCGATGGTCAGGAAGCTGAAGGCCGAGAAGAGCGCCGTGAGCGTGATGGCGAACCAGGCCAGCGGCGCGATGGGGGGCGCCACGGCAAAGAGCCCCAGCATGGCCACGGCCATCACCGCGGCGGCGACCGTGATCGCAAGGCCACGGGCCTTCCGCGTAGCCTCGGCAAGCCAGCCGAGCGCGGGATCCTGCACGAAGTCGATGCCGCGCAGCACCAGAAGCACCATGCCGAGGGCGGCAAGCGACACGCCGTAGTTGTCGACAAAGAACTTCGGGGCATGGATGTAGATCGGCAGTCCCGCCATCGCGAGCAGGCCCGCGAACAGCGCATATCCGGGAAGGCCGGCCGCCCGCGAGCGGCTTTCTGCAGCGGTTGCGACCGTCACCGCGTCACCTCTTCGGCCGGCGGTTCGGGGCGGCGGTGGAACGGCGCGCCCTTGCGCCAGAGCTTGAGGGCCTGCCAGTGGATGAGGCCAAGCACCCGCAGCGAGCCCAGCGGCCGTCGCAGCAGCGCCGCCAGCAGCCGCGCTGTGGTCAGCCGGCGCCGGCGCCCGGTGAGCGTGGCGAAGAGTCGCCCGCGTCCGCCGCGATAATCGATCCAGATCCCGATGCGGTCGGCGCGCACATCGAAGCGGAAGGTATAGCCGCCATCGATCTGCTGGAACGGCGAGACGTGAAACACCTTCTCGGCGGCCAGGATGTCGTGGCGGGTGATCGGGCGCTGGTCGGGATGGGCGCAGAGATAGCTGTGCCGATCCCCGAAGGTGTTGTTCACTTCGGCGATCACGGCCCGCAGGCCGCCCCCCCGGTCGTGGCAGAGCCAGAAGCTGACCGGGTTGAAGACATGGCCGAGAACCCGCGGCTGCGCCAACAGCCGGATCGGGCCGTCGACGGAGGTCAGGCCGTGGGCGGCCAGAACCTCGCGCACCCAGACTGCGCCACGCCCCTGCCCGCGGGCACCGCCATGGTCGCCATCGTGGAGGGCGACGAGGTTGCGCCGGTTGCGCGAGAAGAGCCATGGGCCGTCCAGCGGCGTCTCCGCATCGATCAGCAGGTAATCGATGCCATAGGTGAAGGCGTTGGCGACGTCTCCCTCGCGACCGTGGAACGTGCGTCCCGACAGGATGTCGAGAACGGGCCGATCGGCCGCCTCCGGCGCCGGCCCGGTGAGGGCCTCATGGCCCCGGGCCGCCGCGAGCGGGGCCACGGGAGACAGGGTGGCGATGGTCACGCGGCCACCCGTTCGGCATCGCGGCGCGCGATGGCCTCGGCGACATCGATGGCGGAGGCAAAGCCGTCCTCGTGGAACCCGTTGCGCATCCAGGCGCCGCAGAACCACGTGTTGCGCGTGCCGTTGAGCTGCCGGATCATGGCCTGTCCGTCGAGCGCGGCGAGGTCATAGACGGGATGATGGAACACGGCCTCGTCGTAGATCAACTCCTCGCGGATCGGCCGTCGGCTGTTGAGCGTGACGAACATCGGATCGTCCTCGGGGATCGGTTGCAGTGAGTTCATCCAGTAGCTCAGCGAAATCGGCCCGCCCTTCTGGCCTTCGGCTTCGGTATAGACCCAGCTCGCCCAGCACTTGCGGCGCCGTGGCATCAGGCTTTCGTCGGCATGCAGCACGGCGCGGTTGGCCTGATAGCGGATCTTCGAGAGCGCTGCGCGCTCTTCCTCGCTGGCGTCGGCCAACATGCCGAGGCTCTGGTCGGAATGGGCGGCAAAAACCACCTCGTCGAACAACTCCCAGTCATCCCGCACCGTCTTCACCTCGACGCCGCGCTCGACCCGGCGCACGGCTGCGACCGGGCTGCCGGGGCGCAACTCGGCCCCCTGGGCACGCAGCGCTGCTTCCAGCCGGCGCACGTATTCGACCGACCCGCCCCGGACGGTGTGCCACTGATGCTGCCCCGAATACTGCAGCAACGCGTGATTCTCGAAGAATCGGATCATCGCGGCGGCCGGAAACGCCCCTACCTGCTCCGCCGGGGTCGACCAGATCGCCCCGGAGAACGGCAACAGGAACCGGTCGCGGAACCATGGCCCGAGTCCGAGACTCCGGATCATGTCGTCCACCGTGATGTCGGGCTGGTCCTTGAGCCTTCCGGCGCGAGCGAAGAAACGCAGGATGTCGCGCAGCATGCGCAGGTAGGGCGGGTTCAGCACGTTCCGCCGCTGCGCGAACAGCGCGTCGAAGCCGTGCAGCGCGTATTCGAAGCGTCCACCGTCAAACGAGGCGCCGAAGCTCATCCGGCTTTCTGTCGTCGGCACGTCCAGCTCGGCGAAGAGCCGGGTCAGGTTGGGATAGTTCACGTGATTGAAGACGATGAAGCCGGTATCCACCGGCTGATCGCCACGCTTGCCGGCGATCACGGTGCGTGCATGCCCGCCAAGGCGCCCTTCCGCTTCGAACAGCACCACCCGGTGGGCCTTTCCAAGCATGTGTGCGGCGGCGAGGCCGGAGACGCCGGCGCCGATCACGGCAATCCGCCGCGGTGCCGCGGCAGGGGTTTCGAAAGGCATGCAGGATCTCCCGGGGGTCAGTCGTGGCTCAGGTAACTCTTACGCGTCGGCGGGCAAACCGGATTTCGCAAAAACCGGCGCGCCGGGCTGATCCGACGCTGAGGGTGGCGCGTATATGCCGTATGTTGACCGGCATCGGAAGCACCGACAGGTCTGATGTGCCGCCGCAGGCCCCTGTATATGGTGCCTTGCAGTCGGGGGTGCGCGCGGACATGTGGGCGGACAAGGCCGGTGGTGTCGTGGTGGATCTGGATTGGGTCGAACAGCTGCGTCGTGTGCGCGACGCGCAGGACGAGGAAGCCTTCGAGGCGCTGTTCGCGCATTTCGCACCGCGCGTGAAGGGGTTTCTGATGCGCTCCGGCGCATCGGACGTGATGGCCGAGGAGTGTGCACAGGAAGTGATGGCGACCGTCTGGCACAAGGCGCACCTGTTCGATCCGGCGCGCGCCAGTGTGGCAACATGGGTGTTCACGATCGCGCGGAACCGCAAGATCGATGCGCTGCGCCGGCAGCGGCGCCCCGAGCCCGAGGATCTGGGCTGGGGCCCGGAGCCCGAGCCGGACCAGGCGGATGCCCTCGAGCTGCAACAGGAAAGTGAACGTCTGGTGGAGGCGCTTCGTCAGCTTCCGCCGAAACAGAGGGACCTGATCGAGCGCGCTTTTTTCGGTGACCTGACGCACACCGAGATCGCTGCGGCGACAGGATTGCCGCTTGGCACGATCAAGTCCCGAATTCGTCTGGCGCTGGAGCGCCTGCGCAAGGAAATGAGCTGAGAAGATGACCCGTGAGATCAAGCATCACCTGACAGACGAGTTGCTGCTGGCCTATGCCACCGGCGACCTGCCCGAGGCCTTCAATCTGGTCGTCGCGACCCATGTGTCGCTGTGCGACGAGTGCCGGGCGCGGCTCGAGGCGTTCGAGGCTGTTGGTGGCGCTGTGCTCGACGAGATCGGTGAGGCGACGCTTTCGGGCGGCAGCTTCGCGGCGACCATGGGTTCGATCCGCGCTGCCGGCAAGACCCCGATCGTGCCGGCGACGCCGCCGCGCCGGACCGGGCTGTTTCCGGCACCGCTGCGTGACTATGTGGGTGGCGATCTCGATGCCGTGCGCTGGCGCGGTCTCGGCGGCGGGGTGCGCCAGGCGATCCTGCCGACGTCGCGGGAGGCAAAGGTGCGGCTGCTCTACATTCCGGCCGGCGCGGCGCTGCCCGATCATGGCCATTCCGGGCTGGAAATGACACAGGTGCTGCAAGGCGCCTTCGGTGACGACGGCATCCGCTTCGGCCCCGGCGACATCGAGATTGCCACCGAAGACACGCATCACACACCGGTTGCCGAGGAGGGGGTGGATTGCATCTGCCTTGCCGCGACCGACGCGCCGCTGAAGTTCAAGGCGTTGCTGCCGCGTATGGCCCAGCCCTTCCTGCGGATCTGAGTCACCGGATCTGAGTCAGCGCCGACCGAACAGCCGTTCCAGATCGGCGCGCGTCAGTCGTACCCAGGTCGGTCTGCCGTGATTGCACTGGCCCGAGTTTGGGGTCGCCTCGATGTCGCGCAGAAGGGCGTTCATCTCTTCCGGCTTCAGCCGGCGGCCGGCGCGCAC
>PUNI01000560.1 GCA_003551745.1 Paracoccaceae bacterium
ACCGGGGTCAGCACGGTCGCGCCCATCTCGGTGACGGCGGTCATGTTGCGCAGATGTGCGAGCGTCAGCGGTGCCTCGCGGGCGAGCAGCACCAGCGGCCGGCGCTCCTTCAACTGAACGGCCGCGGCGCGGGTGAGCAGGCTGTCGTCGAGGCCGTGGGCGATGGCGGCGAGCGAGCGCATGGAGCAGGGCGCGACAATCATCCCGGCGACCGGGTGGGAGCCCGAGGCGATGGCGGCGCCGATGTCGCCGACCCCGTAGCGCCGGGCGACCCGCGCCTCCAGCCGCGCCAGCGCCTCTGCACCGCATTCCGCCGCAAGGGTCCGCTCGGCGGCCGCCGTGACCACCAGATCCACCTCCGCCCCCAGCGCCGCCAGATGGTCCGCCGCCGCCAGCGCCAGCGCGGCTCCCGAGGCGCCGGAGACGCCCAGCACCACCCGGCTCACAGCCGCCCCTCCTGGAGCCGCCCCTCCAGGAGCCGTTCGGCGAAGGCCTCGGCTTCGGCGCTCTGTCCCATCACCGTGCCCCACGCGCGGGCGGTCTCGGCGCCGATCTTGGTGGTCGCATCGAAGCCGATCTTGCCGGCGAGCCCCTCGGCCGGCGATGCGAAATCCAGATAATCCATCGGCGTGTTCTCCAGAACCACCACATCGCGGGAGGGGTCCATCCGGGTCGCCAGCACCCAGGCGATGTCGTCCCAGCTTCGCACGTCGACATCGGCATCTGTGACGACGATCATCTTGGTATAGCTGAACTGCTGGAGCATCCCCCACAGCGCCAGCATCACCCGCCGCGCCTGCCCTGGGTAACGCTTGGCGATGCTGACCACCGCGATGCGGTAGGAGCAGGCTGCCGGCGGCAGCCACAGGTCCGCCACCTCGGGGATCTGCTGGCGGATCACCGGCAGGGCGAGGTCGTTGACCACCTCGCCGATCACCGAGGGCTCGTCGGGCGGCCGGCCGGTGAAGGTGGTGAGGTAGAGCGGAGCCTCGCGATGGGTCAGCGCGCTGACCCGCATCACCGGGAAGGGCTCCGCGGCGTTGTAGTAGCCGGTATGGTCGCCGAAGGGGCCCTCGGGTGCCGTTTCGCCGGGGTGCACCCAGCCCTCCAGCACCATCTCGGCCGCCGCCGGCACCAGCATAGGCACGGTGCGGGCGGCCACCAGATCGGTGCGCGCGCCGCGCAGCGCGCCCGAGAAGGTCAGCTCCGACACCGTCTCGGGCAGGGGCAGGGCGGCGGCCAGGAGCAGCGCTGGGTCGGCCCCCAGCGCCACGGCCACCGGCATCGGCGCCGCGCCCCAGCTTCGGTGATGCGCCGCCCCGCCGCGATGGGCGAGCCAGCGCAGGATCACCCGGTCGCGCCCGACCACCTGCGCGCGATAGACCCCGGCGTTGTAGCGTGCAGTGTCCTCCGCCCTGGTGCCGGCCGGGCGGGTCAGCACCACCGGCCAGGTGATCAGCGGCCCGGCATCCCCGGGCCAGCAGGTCTGCACCGGCAGGCGGGAGAGGTCGGGGCTCTCCTCGACCACCTCCTGCACAGCACCGCGGCGCACCCGGTGCGGCCGCGCCGCCAGCGCCGCCTTCAGCATCGGCCAGCGCGACAGCGCATCCGCCAGCCCCTCCACCGGCGCCGGCGCGCGCAGCGCGGCGAGGAAGGCGCCGAGGTCGGGCACCTGCGCCGCGTCCAGCCCCAACCCGGCGGCAACCCTTTCCCGAGTGCCGAAGAGATTGGCCACCACCGGCACATCGGCTCGCGTGCCATCTGCCAGCACCGGTGCCTCGAACCGCAGCGCCGGGCCGCCCGCGCGCAGCGCCTTCATCGCCACCGCCGTCATCTGATGGGCGCAGGCGACCGGCTCGGCCAACCGCAGCAGATCGCCCCGCGCCTCCAGATGCGCGAGGAAGGCGCGCAGGTCGGGAAAGGCGGGCAGGGTGCGGATGGCGGCCTCCGGGGCTGATGGCCACGGATTGATAGCAACCGCCCGCGACATGCGGCTTGACCTGCATCAAGTCGCACCTTGGCGCGCAGGCGTAGACCGGATCGAACTGCGATGTGAGGTGAAGATGTTCGGACATGCACCTGAAATACCTGTTTTCCCGCGCCCGCTGGCTCTGGGGCTGCGGCTTGGGCCGGCCGAACCGCTGGGCCTGCCGCTGACGCTGATCGCGCGGCGGCTGATCGCGCGGCACCCCTCGCTGATCTCCCGGCTGGGCGAGCACGCCGCGGCCCGCTTCGCGATCGACCCGACCGACCTGCCGCTCTGCCTCCTGCTGCACCCGCACCCCACGCGCACGCGCATCACCGTGCACCGGACCGCGCCCGAGGCGGACGCCCGCATCGCCGGGCCGCTGGCGGCGCTGCTGGGCCTCGTCCACGGGGTCTATGACGGCGATGCGCTGTTCTTTTCCCGCGATCTGGTGATCGAGGGCGACACGGCGGCGGCGCTGGCGCTGCGCAACGCCATCGACGACGCCGAACTGGATCTCGGGGCGGAGATCGCGGCCCTGGCAGGCCCGTTCCGCCCCGCACTCGACCCGCTCATCGCGCTTGCGCAGCGCACCACCGGCGTCGCGCTGACCCGCGCCGACGACGCCCGCATCCCCGGGGAGGGCCTGGCATGATGGAGCTTGTCTGCCCCGCCGGCACACCCGCGGCGCTGCGCGCCGCGGTCGAGGCCGGGGCGCACGCCGTCTATTGCGGGTTCGCCGACGAGACCAACGCGCGGAACTTCCCCGGCCTGAACTTCTCGCGGCCCGAACTGGCCGAGGGTGTCGCCTTCGCCCATCGCCACGGTGCGAAGGTGCTGGTGGCGATCAACACCTTCCCGCAGGCTGGCCGGCAGGCGCTGTGGCACCGGGCCGTGGCCGACGCCGAGGCGGCCGGCGCCGATGCGGTGATCCTCGCCGATCTCGGCCTCGTGGCGCACACGGCCGAACAGCATCCCGGGCTGCGGCGGCACCTGTCGGTGCAGGCCGCCGCCGCAAATCCCGACATCATCAACTTCTACGCCGAGGCCTTCGGGGTGAAGCGGGTGGTGCTGCCGCGGGTGCTGACCGTGGCCGAGATCACCGCGATCAACCGCGAGATCGACGCCGAGACCGAGGTCTTCGTTTTCGGCGGGCTCTGCGTGATGGCCGAGGGGCGCTGTTCGCTGTCGTCCTACGCCACCGGCCGCTCGCCGAACATGAACGGGGTCTGCTCGCCGCCCTCCCATGTCGTCTATGCCGAGGAGGGGGACACCCTCGCCGCCCGGCTCGGCGGCTTCACCATCCAGAAATCGGCCCGCGGCGCGCCGGCGCCCTATCCCACGCTCTGCAAGGGCTGTTTCGTGAGCGAGGGCACCACCGGCTACGTCTTCGAGGATCCCGCCAGCCTCGACGCGTCCGACCTGATCCCGGCGCTCGCGAGGGCCGGGGTGACGGCGCTGAAGATCGAAGGCCGGCAGCGCTCGCGCGCCTATGTGAAGGAGGTGGTCCGCAGCTTCCGTGCCGCGGTCGAGGCGGTCGCCGCGGGCCGGCCGGTGCCGGCTGGCCAGCTAGCGCGGCTCAGCGAGGGCCAGGCCGCCACCACCGGCGCCTATGCAAAGACCTGGAGGTAGCGCCATGCAGATCACCGTCGGGCCGAACCAGTTCTTCTGGGACGCAGCAAGCTGGCGCGACTTCTACGCGCGGCTGGCCGACGAGGCGCCGGTCGACCGCGTGGTGCTGGGCGAACTTGTGTGCTCGAAGCGGCTGCCGTTCTATCAGGCCGAGATCCCCGGCGCCGTGGAACGGTTGCAGGCGGCGGGCAAGGCGGTCGCCATGACCTCGCTCGCGCTGATCACGCTGAAGCGCGAGCGCACGCTCACCGCCGAGCTTGCCGCGACCGGGCTGGAGGTCGAGGTCAACGACCTTACCGCGCTCGCCCATCTGCCGCCGGGCGCGGCGTTCTCGGTCGGCCCGCTCGTGAATGTCTACAACGAGGGCACGCTCGGCTGGCTCGCCGCGCGCGGCGCCCGTCGCATCTGCCTGCCGCCCGAACTGCCGCCCGAACCGCTGGCGCTGCTCGCCGCGCAAAGCCCGGTACCCGTAGAGGTCTGGGGCTGGGGCCGGCTGCCGCTCGCGATCTCGGCACGCTGCTATCACGCGCGGCTCCATGACCGGGCGAAAGACAGCTGCCAGTTCGTCTGCGACGTCGATCCGGACGGGCGGGCGGTCGATACGCTCGACGGGCAGAGGTTCCTTGCCGTCAACGGCGTGCAGACGCTGTCGGCCGCCTGCGCCTCGGCCGCGCGCGCGCTGCCGCGGCTGCGAGAGGCCGGCATCGCCGCGCTGCGCCTCTCGCCCCAGGCCGAGGGCTTCGTCGCGGTCTGCCGGCTCTTCCGGGACCTCGCCGACGGGCGCATCGACGCCGCCGAGTTCGACGCTCGCGCCCGCCCGCTTGCCCCGGGCGGGGCCTTCTGCGATGGCTTCCTGACCGGGGCGGCCGGGGTGGCCTGGTCGGGCGCCTGAGCCAGCCCTCAAGGGGGGCGAATGGCGAGACTCGTGGCGCTGACGGCGGTGGCCATGCTGGCCTTCGCGGCCAATTCGGTGCTTGCGCGGCTGGCGCTGGCCGCCGGCGAGACCGAGGCGCTGGCCTATACGGGTATCCGGCTCGTCTCCGGCGCCGCGATGCTGGGTCTGCTCGTCGCCTGGCGGGGCGGGCTGGGGTCGGGCGCGCTCTGGCGGCCGGCCGGCAGCGTTGCCGGGGCGGCCGCACTCTTCGGCTACGCGCTCGCCTTCTCGCTGGCCTATCTGATGCTCGACGCCGGCATCGGAGCGCTGATCCTCTTTGCCTCGGTGCAGGCCGGGATGCTGGTCTGGGCGGTGCATCGCGGCGACCGGCCTGGCGGGCTGGAATGGCTGGGCTTCGCTCTCGCCTTCGGTGCCTTCGCGGCGCTGGCGCTGCCCGGAGCCACCGCGCCCGCGCCACTCGGCTTCGCGCTGATGGCGGCCTCGGGGCTCTGTTGGGCAGCCTATTCGCTGATCGGTCGCGGCTCGGCGGCGCCGCT
>PUNI01000415.1 GCA_003551745.1 Paracoccaceae bacterium
CAGAGCCCCCGCCGAGGCCGGAGGCCGGCGGCAGCCGCTTGTCGAGCGTCAGCGCCGCGCCGGGCCGGTCGGGCAGGCGCGCCTGCATCAGCCGCGCCGCCCTCAGCACCAGATTCTCCGCGCCCGCCGGGATGCCCGTCGTCGCCCCCGCGATGGCGAGCGTCAGCCCCTCGGCCGGGCGCGCGGTGACGTGATCGCCAACATCGGCGAAGACGACGAGGCTGTCGAGCAGGTGATAGCCGTCGGCCCGCCGTCCGGTGACATGGAGCGTCAGGTTGACCTTGGCCGGCGCGAATTCGCGGACGGCTCCGGCCTCAGTTCCCATGGCCGGAGCTCTCGGCGGTGCGGTGGTGGGGCTCGGCCCCCTCCTCGATCAGCACCGCGTCAAGACCCAGCTCGAGCTTGCGGCGGATCCTGTCCATGTCGAGATCGTCGGCCGGGCCGAAGGACAGCGCCCGGCGCCACTGGAACCGGGCCTCGCGGCTGCGGCCTAGGGCGTAGTACACATCGCCGAGATGGTCGTTGAGGATCGGGTCGGTCGGCAGCAGCTCGACCGCGCGCTCCATGTGCTCCAGCGCCTCCTCGTAGCGGCCGAGGCGGTAGTAGACCCAGCCCAGCGAGTCGACGATATAGCCATTGTCGGGCTCGCCCTCGACCGCACGCCGAATCATCTCCAGCGCCTCGTCGAGGTTCTCGCGCCGCTCGACCAGCGAATAGCCGAGATAGTTCAGGACATGGGGCTGCGCGGGGTTGAGCTCCAGCGCCCTGCGGAAATCGGCCTCGGCCTGCTCCCAGCGATCCTCGCGCTCATGGGTGATCGCGCGGGTGTACCAGACCACCCAGTGCTGCGGCCGCGGCGTGCCGAGCAGGTCGATGGCCCGGTCATAGGCATGGCTGGCGGCATCGAACTGCCGCTCCCGCCGCAGCAGATCCCCCAGCGTGATGTGGACGATGGCGAGGTCGGGGTGGGTCTCGGCCAGCGCCTCGAGCACGGCGCGGGCCGCCTCCGGGTCACCGGCCCGGCTCAGCGCCTCGGCGCGGCCGAGCTCCGCCAGATGGGCCTGCGGAGCGGTGGCGGGGACCGCCGCATAGGCCTCGACGGCGAGCGCCTGCTGGTCGAGCGCGCTGAGCAGCCCGGCCGTCAGCAGGCGCGCCGGCACATGGTCGGGCCGCAGGGCTTCGGCGAGGCGGCTGAAGAGCAGGGTCAGCGTGTTCTCGGCCTCGCCCTGCAGGGTGCTGGCGACGTCGAAGAACACCTCGGCCATCCCGTCGCGCGGGCTTGTGACCACGTCGAAGGGCACCGGCTCGCCATCCTCCAGCCCGGCGCGCAGGGCCGCGATCTCGGGGTCCGGTTCGCCGCCGAAAACCTCGGACAGGAGGGCCTGCGCCTCCTCGGGCCGGTCGAGCTGGCTGAGGATCTGCGCCCGGGCGATCGACCCGCGCCGGGTCAGCCGCAGGGGCGCGGCGCCCTCGGCGCCGCCCAGCAACTCCTCCGCGCCCTCGAAATCCCCGACATGGGCAAGGGCAAGCGCGTGATGATAGCGCCCGAAGACCTCCATGCCGCCCCCGGCGGCCAGCGCGTCGAACTCCGCCACCGCCTCGGACATGCTGCCCAGCGATACCTGCAGCCAGGCGCGCAGCAGCGGATCGATGAGCTGGCCGAGGCCGTTGCCGCTGCGCAGTTCCTCCAGCACCTCGGCATGGGCGCCCGCGACCAGCTGTGCCCCGATCGTGGCCATGCGGCCGGCCTGTGTCGTCAGCCCTTGCGCATCGAGCTCGGCCGCGTAGACCGCGGCCCGGTCGAGATCGCCCAGCGCAAGATGGGCCGCCGCCGCGCTTTCCAGAAGCATCGGACCGGGCGCTTCCTGCGTCAGAAGCCTGTCGAGGAAGCCAACCGCGGCGGCAAAGTCGTTCTGCGCCATCGCCACCCGCGCGGCGAGATAGGGGCCGGCGCGATCCTCGGCCGCGACCGCCCCGCTACCGGGGGCCGCAGCCATCAGGGCTGCAAGCGCAACGGCGGGCACGGCTCTGGCCAGCGGGCCGAGGCGGAACCGGGTCGGGCGGACGCTGAAGATCAAGACGCTGCCTTTCTGAGCCGGGAAAACCCCAACTCTAGGCGCGCGCCGGGCCCAAGGCAATGCGGCGAACCGGGGCCGGCCGCCTCTCGCCGCATTGTTACATGTTGGGATAGTTCGGCCCTTCGCCGCCCTGCGGCGTGACCCAGTGGATGTTCTGGCTCGGGTCCTTGATGTCGCAGGTCTTGCAGTGCACGCAATTCTGATAGTTGATCACGAAGCGCGGCTCCTTGCCCGGCTCCTCGACGACCTCGTAGACGCCGGCCGGGCAGTAGCGGGTGGCGGGCTCGGCATAGACGGGCAGGTTCACCCGGATCGGCACGCTCGCGTCCTTCAGCGTCAGATGCGACGGCTGCCCTTCGGCATGGTTGGTGAAGCTGTAGGCGACATTGGTCAGCCGGTCGAAGCTAAGAACGCCGTCGGGCTTGGGATACTCGATCGGTTTGTGCTTCTCGGCCGGCTCGGTTGCGGCTGCGTCGGTGGAATGGTGCTTCAGCGTGCCCAGCGGGTTCCATCCGGTCAGGTTCGCCACCCACATGTCGACACCGCCAAAGACCATCGAGCCCCAGAGACCCTGGTGCGACCAGAGCGGCTTGACGTTGCGCACCGGCTTGAGGTCACGACCGACCGGGCCCTGCTTGAGTTCGCGGTCGTAATCGGTCAGCGCGTCGCCGGCGCGGCCCGCCTTGAGGGCCTCGGCGGCGGCCTCGGCTGCGGCGATGCCCGACAGCATGGCGTTGTGGTTGCCCTTGATGCGCGGCACGTTCACGAGCCCCGCCGCGCAGCCCAGCAGGACGCCGCCGGGAAACGCGGTCCTCGGGATCGCTTGCCAGCCGCCCTCGCTCACCGCCCGGGCGCCGTAGGCCACGCGCTTGCCGCCCTCCAGCAGTTCGGCCAGCATCCTGTGGTGCTTGAAGCGCTGGAACTCGCCGTAGGGGAAAAGGTAGGGGTTGATGTAGTTCAGGTGCACGACCATGCCGACGAGCACCTGGTTGTTGTCGATGTGATAGATGAAGCCGCCGCCGCCGGCGTTGCGCTCCAGCGGCCAGCCCATGGTGTGGATGACGGTGCCGGGCTCGTGCTTCGCCGGGTCGATCTCCCAGATCTCCTTCATCCCGAGGCCGTATTTCTGCGGGCCGCTGTCCTTGCGCAGGTCGAGCTTCTCGATGATCTCCTTGGACAGATGCCCGCGGGCGCCCTCGGCGAGGAACACATACTTGCCGTGCAATTCCATGCCGGGCTCGTAGCTGGGCCCTGGCGTGCCGTCCGGGGTCTTCCCGAATTCGCCGGCCACCACACCCTTCACCCGGTCGCCGTCCCAGACGACCTCGGAACAGGCCATGCCGGGGAAGATCTCGACGCCCAATTCCTCGGCCTGGGCGGCAAGCCAGCGGCAGACATTGGCCATCGAAACGATGTAATTCCCATGATTGGTCATGAGCGGCGGCGTGATCCAGTTCGGTATCCGCATCTGACCGGATGCGCCGAGCATGTAGAAACTGTCCTTGCGGACCGGCACCGTCACCGGCGCACCCTTCTCCTTCCAGTCGGGGATCAGCCGGTTCAGCCCGGACGGGTCGAGCACTGCCCCCGACAGGATATGGGCGCCCACTTCCGAGCCCTTCTCGAGCACCACGACGGACAGATCCGGATCGATCTGCTTGAGGCGGATCGCCGCCGACAGCCCCGCCGGGCCTGCGCCCACGATCACCACGTCGTAGTCCATCGACTCGCGTTCGATCTCGCTCATGGCTGCTCCGCTGCTGCTGACTGCCCGCCCCCAAGGGTCGCAGGCCCTGCGCAATGTCCTGGCCGAGGACGTATCCCTCGCACCAGTCATGGTCAATCGCCCTGCCGCGCTGCGGCAATCCGCGCGCCTCGGGCAGGATCGATGGGACAGACCCCTTGCAAATGCGACCGCCGATGCGCAACCTCGGAGACGGGAAATCACCGGCCCCGGCGCTGCCGCGGGCCCAATTGCATGTGGCAGGCGATGGAAAAGATCCCGATGACCCGGGCCGGCTTTGCGACGCTCGATTCCGAGTTGCGCGACCTCAAGTCGCAGGAGCGGCCGGCCATCATCCGCGCGATTGCCGAGGCGCGCGAGCACGGCGACCTGTCGGAAAACGCCGAGTATCACGCGGCACGCGAAAAGCAGAGCTTCATCGAGGGGCGGATCCGCGAGATCGAGTCGATCATTGCGCGGGCCGAGGTGATCGACCCGGTGATGCTGTCGGGCTCGATCAAGTTCGGCGCCACCGTGACCATCGTCGACGAGGACACCGAAGAGACCCACACCTACAAGATCGTGGGCGAGGTCGAGGCGTCGATCGAACAGGGGCTTCTCAACATCAAGTCTCCGCTGGCTCGCGCGCTGATCGGCAAGGACGCGGGCGACAGCGTCGAGGTGGTCACGCCGCGGGGCGCCAAGAGCTATGAGGTCGTCAGCATCGAGTATCGCTGACCGTGCCGCGGCACGCCCCGGCGATGCAGGGGAGGCCCGCCGATGGCCGATAGGAATGAGCCCGGTCGGGGGGGCGCGGCGGCTGATGACGGCGTGTTCGGCGTTGCGCCGGCCGGGCTTGCGGCCGTCGTGACCGCGCTCTGGCTCGGTCTCGTGGTCCTCTATGCGGCCTTCGCCCCGGAGGCTGCGGCGGCACTGCTGACGGGCGGGGGCATCGCCGGGGGCGTCGTGACGGTGCTTGGGGTCGCCATGCCGGTGGTGCTGATCTGGGTGGTGGCCGCGATTGCCCGCGCTGCCCGCGAGTTGCGGGTCGAGGCCATGCGGTTGCAGGCGGCGCTCGACGCGATGCGGGGGGAGACGGGTGACCGCCCGGCGGTCGAGTTGCGGGCGCTGGCCGGACAGGTGGACGCACGCCTGCAGGAGCTCTTAGCAGCCCAGCGGCGCGCCGAGAAGGCGCTCGCGGCCGTCGCCGCACACCAGTCC
>PUNI01000053.1 GCA_003551745.1 Paracoccaceae bacterium
CAGGCGCGGGGGCGGCGGGCTCCGCTTCGGCGAGCGGCGTCGACCCGGAGACATGCGCCTCGCCGGCCCGCGTCTCGGGCTCGGGGCGCAGGCGGCGGAACACCAGCATGCTGCGGAACACGGTGCTGGTGGAGGTGCCCAGCAGCCCGCGGCTTTCCTCGCAGGGCAGCGTCTCGGCGCGCTGATACTCCCAGCCCTCCTCGGCGAGCGCGTTCATCAGCTGCGCCAGCGCCAGCGCGAACCGGTCCTCCGGCGCCTTGACGCCCTTGGCCTTCACCCCCTGCGCGGGAGCGGGAACCACCTTGTAATCATACTTTGGCACGGTCTTTTCCCATCGTGTTGAGGTGTCGCGCCGCACTGCGGTGCACCGATGCGCTGATCTCGGCCCGCCACCGGCACGCACTGCGCGTCCTGGGTCCGGTCACTGGCCGAGCCGTGCGGCGACGATTTGGTTGACCGCCTGCGGGTTGGCCTTGCCGCCGGTGGCCTTCATCACCTGGCCGACGAACCAGGCGGCGAGCTTGGGGTTGGCTTTCGCCTTTTCCACCTGTGCGGGGTTGGCGGCGATCACCGCCTCCACCGCGGCTTCGATCTCGGCGGCGTCGGTGACCTGACGCAACCCGCGGGCCTCGACGATCTGCGCCGGATCGCCCCCCTCCGTCCAGAGGATCTCGAACACGTCCTTGGCGATCTTGCCCGAGATCTCGCCCGAGCCGATCAGGTCGATCAGCCCGCCGAGCTGGGCGGCGGAGACGGGGCTTTCGGTGATGCCGAGCCCTTGCTTGTTGAGCCGGCCGAAAAGCTCGTTGATCACCCAGTTCGCCGCCGCCTTGCCGTCGCGGCCCGTCGCCACCGCCTCGAAGAAATCGGCCGCCTCGATCTCGGCGGTCAGCACCCCGGCGTCGTACTCGGTCACGCCATAGGCGGTGACGAAGCGCGCCTTCCGGGCGTCGGGCAGTTCCGGCAGCGTGGCCGCGATGCCGTCGACCCAGGCCTGTTCGATCTCCAGCGGCAGCAGGTCGGGGCAGGGGAAATAGCGGTAGTCATGCGCCTCTTCCTTGGAGCGCATGGAGCGGGTCTCGCCGCGGTTGGGGTCGTAGAGCCGGGTTTCCTGCACCACCTGCCCGCCGTCCTCGAGGATGGCGATCTGGCGGCGGGCCTCGAACTCGATGGCGGCCTGGATGAAGCGCATGGAGTTCATGTTCTTCACCTCGCAGCGGGTGCCGAGATGGCACGCATCCCCCGTCTCGCGGAACCGCTCGTAGGCGCCGGGCCGGCAGACCGAGATGTTGACGTCGGCGCGCAGGTTGCCGTTCTGCATGTTGCCGTCGCAGGTGCCGAGATAGCGCAGGATCTGGCGCAGCTTGGCGAGATAGGCCGCCGCCTCCTCCGGGCCGCGGATGTCGGGCCGGCTGACGATCTCCATCAGCGCGACGCCGGTGCGGTTGAGATCGACGAAGGAGAGCGCCGGATCCATGTCGTGGATCGACTTGCCGGCATCCTGCTCGACATGGATGCGCTCGATCCGCACCATGCGGGCCTCGCCCGGGCCGAGGTCCACCCGCACCTCGCCCTCGCCCACCAGCGGGTGGTAGAGCTGGCTGATCTGATAGCCCTGCGGCAGGTCCGGATAGAAATAGTTCTTCCGGTCGAAGGCCGAGGTCAGGTTGATCCGCGCCTTCAGCCCCAGCCCGGTGCGCACCGCCTGCTCGATGCAGAACTCGTTGAGCACCGGCAGCATCCCCGGCATGGCCGCGTCGACGAAGGAGACATTGGCGTTGGGCTCGGCGCCGAACGCGGTGGAGGCGCCCGAGAAGAGCTTGGCCTTTGACGCGACCTGGGCATGCACCTCCATGCCGATGACCAGCTCCCAGTCCTCCCGGGCGCCTTGGATCACCCTGGGCGCGGGTTCGGTGAAGGCGAGATCGAGCATGGCAGGCTCTCGGAGTTGCGAAAAACCAGCGTGTTCTATGCGAGGCCAGAGCACCGGGCAAGGGGCGTGCCCGGCAGGGAGGGCCCCCACGGGGCTCAGCCGCGCAACATGCGCGCGAGCGTGGCGGCCATCGCGGCGATCCCGAGGGCCGCCAGCGCCGCCAGCGCCAGCCGGCCGGCGCCGGCATTGGCCACCACCACGGCCGCCAGCGCCCAGATGACCGTCAGCCCGTATTCGGGCGCCCGCCACAGCCAGAGCTGCACCAGAACGGCCATCGCCACGGCGCCGACGAGCGCTGCCACCGCCGCCCAGGTCTCGGCCAGCACGCCGTAGCCGCCCAGCATCAGCCCCACCGCAACCCAGGACGCCGCGGTCAGCCAGCCGGCGTAGACCCCGAGCGGCAGCTGGCCGATCCAGCGGTCGGGGCTGCGACCGGCCCAGCCGGCCTGCCGCCCCGTCAGCACCAGCGCGGCCAGCGCGCCGCCCAGCATCACCCAGATCAGCACCGTCGCCCAGACCGCGCTTGTGTTGGCCACGGCGATCCAGCTTGCGCCGACGCCGAGGCTGACGATCAGGGGCCAGCGCCCGGCATCCCAGGCCCGGTCGTCGGCCCGCGCCAGCAGCCCGAAGCCCGCATGCAGCACGAGGCCCAGATAGATCGGCCCCCAGATCGCGAAGGCATAGCCCGCGGGCTGCACCGGCGGGCGGAGTTGCGGGATCGGGAAGAGATCGGGCGCGAAGCCGCCGAAGCCCTCGGTGAAGAAGGGCGAGGCCACGAACATCAGGGCGCCCGCCAGCACCAGGATCGCCTTCATCCGGCGCGTGCCGCCCTCGCCCGACAGCGCCTCGGTCTCCGATTTCAGGTCAGACAAGCGCGCCCTCCGGGGTGATCCGCGTCCTGCCTCCCATGTAGGGATGCAGCGCCTGCGGCAACACCACCCCGCCGTCTTCGGTTTGCCCGTTCTCGACCACCGCGATCAGCGTGCGCCCCACGGCGAGGCCCGAGCCGTTGAGCGTGTGCACGAATTCGGGCTTGCCGCCGGCCGCGGGGCGGAAGCGGGCGTTCATGCGCCGCGCCTGGAAATCGCCGCAGACCGAGACCGAGCTGATCTCGCGGTAGGTGCCCTGTCCGGGCAGCCAGACCTCGATGTCGTGGGTCTTGCGCGCCCCGAAGCCCATGTCGCCGGTGCAGAGCACGACCGTGCGGTAGGGCAGGCCGAGGCGTTCGAGGATGTCCTCGGCGCAGCGGGTCATGCGTTCGTGTTCGTCGAGCGCGGTCTCGGGCGTGGTGATCGAGACCATCTCGACCTTCTCGAACTGGTGCTGGCGCAGCATGCCGCGGGTGTCCTTGCCGGCGCTGCCGGCTTCCGACCGGAAGCACTGGGTATGGGCGACATGGCGGCGGGGCAGGGTGGCCTCCTCGACGATCTCGCCCGCGACGAGGTTCGTCAGCGTCACCTCGGCCGTGGGCACCAGCCACCAGCCGTTGGTGGTCTCGTAGCTGTCCTCGCCGAACTTCGGAAGCTGCCCGGTGCCCAGCATCATCTCGGGGCGGACGAGCACCGGCGTCCACGTCTCCGTCAGGCCGTTCTCGGTGATGTGGACGTCGAGCATGAACTGTGCCAGCGCCCGCTGCAGCCGGGCCACCGCGCCGGAGAGCACCACGAAGCGGGCGCCCGAGAGCCGGGCCGCGGCCTCGAAATCCATGCCGGCGGCGATGCCGGGGATCTCGAAATGCTCGCGCGCCGGAAAGCCGAACTCGGGTTGCGTCCCCCGGCGGCGGATCTCGACATTGTCGGCCTCGTCGGCGCCGTCGGGGACGTCGTCCAGCGGCAGGTTGGGGATGCCCAGCAGAATCTCCTCGAGCCGGGCATCCTCGGCGCGGGCCTCGTCTTCCAGACGGGCGATCTCGGCCTTCTTCTCGGCCATGAGCGCGCGCAGTCGCTGGAACTCGGCCTCCTCGCCGCGCGCCTTGGCCGCCCCCACCGCCTTCGAGGCGGCGTTCTGGGCGGCCTTCGCCTCCTCGGCGGCGTGGATGCGGGCCCGCCGGGCGGCGTCGATCGCCAGGATCTCGGCCGACTGCGCCGGCAGCCCCCGTCGCGCGAGTGCGGCGTCGAAGGCCTCGGGTGCGTCGCGGATCGCGCGGATGTCGTGCATGGCCTGCCCCCTTGCGTGATCGTCCCGCCCCGGCGGATAGCCCATCGCGCCGGGCGACGGAAGCAGGGCCCCGCGCGGCTTGACCGCGCCGGCTGCCCGTGCAGCATGCAGCCCGCAGCGGAGGGGGAATTGCCCGTGGGTCAGAACCTGCAATCGATCGACAGCGTGCAGCCCCTGCTCGCCGCGCAGGGCTATGTCGCCGACCGCGCGCTGGCGACGGTGGTCTTCCTCGCGCTGCGGCTCGGCCGGCCGCTGTTCCTCGAAGGCGCGGCCGGGGTGGGCAAGACCGAGATCGCCAAGGTGCTGGCCGCAGCCCTCGGCCGCCGGCTGATCCGGCTGCAATGCTACGAGGGGCTCGATGCCGGCTCGGCGGTCTATGAATGGAACTTCGCCGCGCAGATGATCGCCATCCGCGCCGCCGAGGCTGCGGGCGGGGCCGACCGCGACCATCTGCGCCACGAACTCTTCTCCGAGGAGTTCCTGATCGCACGGCCGCTGCTGGAGGCCATGCGTCCGCAGGATGGCGGCCCGCCGGTGCTCCTGATCGACGAGATCGACCGCACCGACGAGCCCTTCGAGGCGTTCCTCTTGGAAGCGCTGTCGGATTTCCAGGTGACGATCCCCGAGATGGGCACGATCCGCGCGCCGTCCCCGCCCGTCGTGATCCTCACCTCCAACCGCACCCGCGAGGTGCATGACGCGCTCAAGCGCCGCTGCCTCTATCACTGGGTGGGCTATCCCAGCTTCGACCGCGAGATCGAGATCCTGCAGGCGCGCGCGCCGGAGGCCTCGGACCGGCTGTCGCGCGAGGTGGTGGCCTTCGTGCAGCGGCTGCGCGGCGAGGACCTGTTCAAGACGCCCGGCGTGCCCGAAACCATCGACTGGGCGAAATGCCTGCTGGCGCTCGACGTGATCGCGCTCAGCCCCGAGG
>PUNI01000255.1 GCA_003551745.1 Paracoccaceae bacterium
CGGCGCCCGCCGGCGCGGTACGGACTTCCGCGATCAGCGCCCCGTCGACGGTTGCATCGCCCAGCAGATGGCGCACCGCGCCGGGGAGCGGGGCGACTGGGCGCAGGGCGAACTCCGCCGGCCCAGGCCATTGCACGGCGATCCGGTCGAGCCCGTCGAGGCCTTCAACCGCGACGCGCGCCCGGGCCGGCCCGGCGCGGGGCAGGTCGACCGAAACCTCCGCGTCGGCGCTCAGCGCAGGCAGGCTAACCGCAAGCCGGCCCTCCGCATCGGTGCGGGCGGTGAAGGCGAGCCCCGCATGGCGGATGACGGCGCGCGTCTGCGGGTGACAGGGGGCGGCGAGGTCGAGATCGATCATCGCCCCGGCCGCCGGGGTCAGCGCCAGCCGCGCCGCGCAGGGCTGGCCCGCGAGCCAGGGCCCGGACGGGGGCCTGGCCGCCGCCGGCTGCAGCAGCGGGGCCGGTTCCTCCGGCGCGGCCGCCAGGGCCGGCTCTGGCGGCAGCGCCGCGGCCTCCGTCGTCGGTGCGCTCACCGTGGCGGTCGCGGTGGACCCGCCCTGCCCCGGGGCTTCGCGCAGGACGGCGCCCCCTGCCCCGACAATCACGGCTAGCCCGGCCACCGCCAGGGCCGCCTTACGCGTCTTCGTCATTCCGCTGTCCGACATCGCCAACCTCCGCATCCGCGCCGCATCCTGGCGGGCAAAAGCGGCGAAGGCTGGGCAGAACCGCGGCAGCACCGCGCAGGGTCCGGGCAGGGTCAGGGCAGGGTCAGAGCAGCTTGCCGTGGCAATGCTTGAATTTCCGGCCCGATCCGCAGGGGCAGGGATCGTTGCGGCCCGGGTTGCCCCAGGTGCTGGGGTCGGTCTCGTCGAAGCCGTCGATGAGCGGAACCGGGCGCGCCCCGTCGTTGTGGGCCGTTGCCTCGGCCGAGACCTCGGCCAGCTGGCGGGCGAAGCCGAGCTGGCGCAACATCTCCTTCTGTTCCTCCTCGCTCATCGGCCGCACGCGCGAGAGCTTCTGCGTGACGTCCTCGCGCAGCGAGTTCAGCATGGATTCGAACAGCGTGAAGGACTCGGTCTTGTATTCGTTCAGCGGGTCGCGCTGCGCATAGCCGCGGAAACCGATCACCGAGCGCAGATGCTCCAGCCGCAGCAGATGCTCGCGCCACTTGGCATCGATGGTCTGCAGCAGCAGCTGCTTCTCGATCTGACGGATCTGCTCGGGGCCGAAGGCTTCGGCCTTTTCGTCCATCAGCCGGTCGGACATCTCGTAGAGACGCTCGCGAACCACCTCCTGGTCGACCCCATCCTCTTCGGCCCAGGCGGCCGCCGGCACGTCGAGCGACAGCTTGTCGGCGCAGTCCTGACGCAGCCCGTCCACGTCCCACTGCTCGGCATAGGATTTCGGCGGCATGTGGAGATCGACCAGATCGTCGATGACCTGATGGCGCATGTCGCGCACCGTGTCCGCGAGGTCCTCGGCGCGCATGATCTCCAGCCTCTGGCCGAAGATCACCTTGCGCTGGTCGTTCATCACGTCGTCGAATTTCAGCAGCTGCTTGCGGATGTCGAAGTTGCGCGCCTCGACCTTGCCCTGCGCCTTCTCGAGGCTCTTGTTCACCCAGGGGTGGACGATGGCCTCGCCCTCCTTCATCCCCAGCGTCGAGAGCACCTTGTCCAGCCGCTCCGAGCCGAAGATGCGCATCAGGTCGTCCTCGAGGCTGAGGAAGAAGGACGAGCGCCCGGGGTCGCCCTGCCGGCCGGAGCGGCCGCGGAGCTGGTTGTCGATGCGCCGGCTCTCGTGCCGCTCGGTGGCCAGCACGAAGAGGCCGCCGGCCTCGATCACCTTGCGCTTCTCCTCGGCGACCTCGGCCTCGATGCGGGCGCGCACCTCGTCGGGGTGCAGGTCGGGATCGGCGGCGATGGCTTCTAGCACACGCATCTCGACATTGCCGCCAAGCTGGATGTCGGTCCCGCGGCCGGCCATGTTGGTGGCGATTGTCACCGCGCCCAATCTGCCGGCCTCGGCGACGATCTTCGCCTCCTGCTCGTGCTGGCGGGCGTTGAGGACGTTGTGGGGGATGCCTTCCTTCTTCAGGAGCCCGGCCAGGTATTCGGATTTCTCGATCGAGGTGGTGCCCACCAGAACAGGCTGGCCGCGTTCATGCGCCGCCTTGATCTCGGCGAGGATGCCGTCGAACTTCTCATGGGCCGTGCGATAGACCTGATCGTGCTCGTCTGTCCGGGCGATGGGCAGGTTGGTGGGGATCTCGACCACATCGAGGCCATAGATCTCGCGAAACTCGTCGGCCTCGGTGGCAGCCGTCCCGGTCATGCCGGAGAGCTTCTCGTAGAGCCGGAAATAGTTCTGGAAGGTGACCGAGGCGAGCGTGACGTTCTCCGGCTGGATCGGCACGTTCTCCTTGG
This sequence comes from Paracoccaceae bacterium, assembly GCA_003551745.1. Taxonomy (GTDB): domain Bacteria; phylum Pseudomonadota; class Alphaproteobacteria; order Rhodobacterales; family Rhodobacteraceae; genus Rhodobaculum. The sequence continues at coordinate 2,426 of PUNI01000255.1, forward strand.
CCTCGATCGCCTGATGCAGCCCGTCCGAGAGCCGCCGGCCCGGCATCATCCGGCCGGTGAACTCGTCGATCAGCACCACCTCGTTGTTGCGCACGATGTACTGCTGGTCCTTGTGATAGAGCTTGTGGGCCCGCAGCGCCTGGGTGACGTGGTGCACGATGGTCGTGCTCTCGGGGTCATAGAGCGACTGCCCCTCGGGCAGGATGCGCTGTTCGGCCAGCCAGTCCTCGATGAACTCGTTGCCCTCGTCGGTGTAGGTGACGTTGCGGGTCTTCTCGTCCAGCGTGAAGTGCTCGGGGAGCAGTTCGGGCGCGAGCCGGTCGATGGCGACATAGAGATCCGAGCGGTCCTGGCTGGGACCGGAAATGATCAGCGGCGTACGCGCCTCGTCGATCAGGATCGAGTCCACCTCGTCGACGATGGCGTAGTAATGGCCGCGCTGGTACATCTGGTCGAGTTCCGACTTCATGTTGTCGCGCAGATAGTCGAAGCCCAGTTCGTTGTTGGTGGCGTAGGTGATGTCGGCGGCATAGGCCGCACGCTTCTCGTCCTCGGGCTGCTGGGGGACGACGACCCCGGTGGTCAGCCCCAGCCTGGCATAGACCTTGCCCATCCATTCGGCGTCGCGGCGGGCCAGATAGTCGTTGACGGTGACGATGTGCACGCCGCGCCCCGTCAGCGCGTTCAGATAGGCCGGGAAGGTCGCCACCAGCGTCTTGCCCTCGCCGGTCTTCATCTCGGCGATGTTGCCGCGGTGCAGGAAGATGCCGCCGATCAGCTGCACGTCGAAGGCCCTCAGCCCCAGCGCGCGGCGCGCGGCCTCGCGGCAGTTGGCGAAGGCTTCCGGAAGCAGGGCGTCCAGCCGCTCGCCCTCGGCGTGCCGGCGCTTCAGCTCCTCGGTCTTGGTCACGAGGTCGGCATCGGAGCGGGCCTTAGCGTCGTCTTCGAGGGCGTTGATCTGCGCGACGATCTGGCGGACGGACTTTACCTTGCGGTCGTTCGGAGAGCCGAAGACCTTCTTCGCGATCGTTCCAAAGCCGAGCATCTGATCTCCGCGTGGCCGTTACAGGTAGGCGAAACACCTGGTTGCGGCCGGGCGGCTTGCCGGCCCCTGCCCGCTCCCCTAGAAGGACGGTCGTGCACGGGCGGCCTGCGCCGCGCGACCCTGCCGCGATGTAAGGGGCCGCCCGCGCAGTGTCAACGCCACCGGGGTGGCGCCACAGAGCCCAGACAGGAGGACCGGGAATGAAGCCTTACACCGCGGCCATGGCGGCAGCCGTCGTCGCCCTCGGGCTGGCCTTGCCGCTGCCGGCGCAGGCTGCCGATCCCGACCGGGTGGTGGCCCGGGTCGGCGACACCGAGATCACGCTGGGCCATGTGATCGGACTGATGGCGCGGCTGCCCGCCCAGTATCAGCAGCTGCCCGACCAGGTGCTCTTCGACGGGATCGTCGAGCAGCTCGTCGAGCAGACCGCGGTGGCCGAGGCGCGCAGCGAACCCTTCCCGCGCCGGCTGCAGATCGATCTCGACAACAGCCGCCGCGAGCTTCTCGTCAACGACACCCTGGCCGCGGTCATCGACGCGGCCCTGAGCGAGGAGGCGCTGCAGGCGCTCTATGCGGAACGCTATCTCGACGCCGAGCCGGCGCGCGAGTTCAACGCGGCGCACATTCTGGTGCAGACCGAGGAAGAGGCCGAGGCGCTGCGCCAGGAGCTGCGCGACGGCGCCGATTTCGCCGAACTCGCGCGCCAGCATTCGGCCGATCCCGGATCGGCGCAGAACGGCGGCGAGCTGGGCTGGTTCCAGGCCGGCCAGATGGTGGCGCCCTTCGAGGCGGCAGTCATGGCGCTGGAGGCCGGCACCATCTCGGACCCGGTGGAAAGCCAGTTCGGCTGGCATCTGATCCAGCTCAACGAAAGCCGGCTGGCCGAGGCGCCCCAGTTCGATCAGGTGCGCGACACTCTCGCCCAGGAACTGCAGCAGCAGGCCGTCATGGACCACATCGCCGAGGCCCGTGCCGCTGTGGAGGTTGAGGTGATGACGGACGGGATTGACCCGGCCACGATCCGCGATCAGACACTGCTGGCTGACTGACGACGCCCCCACCGGGGCCGGCGAGGGCGGCGGAGCAGCAGGCGGTCGGGAGGCGCGGCGATGGCGGGCAAGTGGAAGGCGGCGGTCAAGGAGCTGAAGGCCGAGACCAAGCGCCTGCGCAAGCGTCTCAAGAAGGCGCGCGGGAAGGCTGAAGCGCCGGCCGGCGTCTCCCCGCTTGCGCCCGCGGCCTTTCCCGACCTGCCCGCCGTCCCGGGCGTCGAGCTGGCCACGGCGGCAGCCGGCGTGCGTTATGCCGGCCGCACCGATCTGCTGCTGATCCGGCTTGCCGGCGGCACGGCGCTCGCGGGCGTGGTCACGCGCTCGGCCACCCGCGCGGCTCCCGTGCTGGACTGCGAGGCGAAGCTCGCCGCCCGCGCCGCGCCCGCGGAACCTGCGGCGATCGTGGTCAATTCCGGCAATGCAAATGCCTTCACCGGAGCCGCCGGGGTGTCGGCCGTGCGCGAGATCGCCGCCGCGGCGGCGGCCGCCACCGGCGCGCCCG
>PUNI01000023.1 GCA_003551745.1 Paracoccaceae bacterium
GGCTCGCCACCAGAACGAAGCCGTGCCAGATCGCGGTGTTGAAGGGCAGCGTCTCCCACAGGAAGAAGGCCACGCCCACGGTATAGATCAGGCCGCCGACGAGCATCAGGGCGATGACCGGACCCGGCAGCGCCGCGATCACGGCCTGACCGGCCAGCACCACCGCCCAGCCCATACCGAGATAGAGCGCCAGCGCCAGCCAGCGGAACCGGTCGGGCGCGGCCATCTTCAGCCCCACGCCGACTGCCGCCGCGCCCCAGAGCCCCGCAGTCAGCGCCATGCCCTGCCCCGAGATCATGGTGAAGGGCATGTAGGTGCCCGCGATCTTCAGATAGATCGCCGCATGGTCAAGCCGCCGGTAGAGCCAGCGCCAGGCCGCGTCTGGGGTCAGGTGGTAGAGCGCCGAGCAGGCGATCATCGCCGCCAGCGCGCCACCGTAGACACTGACCCCCAGCACCGCCCAGGGCTCGCCCCGCGCGGTCAGCGTCAGCACGATCAGGGCCGGCACCGCCAGCGCCACCACCGCCAGCCCGATCAGATGCACCACCGCGTCCGACAGCCGCTCGGCGCGGAGGGCAGCACGCTGCGGCGCTGGACGGACATCGGGAGAGACTGGGGTCATGCCGGGGCTCTGGTGCGGGCTCATGTTGAACATAAGGAGAATATGACCCTTGCACAGGGCCGGCGGGATTGGCGATACGGACGCACGGTCAGTTCACGGCAAAATGAGGCGATCGTCCCTCTGCAGGGCCCCCACCTTGCGGGCGCAGAGGGCCGGGCAGCGCGCCGCGTCCTAGCCACAAGGCCACCCTTGGTCACTGTATGATCCTAGTTTCCCTTTCCATTTGCCAATCGACTCCACGGCCGAGCGGCAATCGCGGATGGCGGGCATCGAAGCTTGGCGCGTCAGAGGACCATCGGCTCTCCGGGCGCGGCCTGTGGCGCGCGGCACGGGCGCGGCGCAGGGGTCTCAGGGCGCCTGTTCCACCGCCGCGACGATGCTCTCGACGATCTCGGCCATCAGCGCCTCGTCCTCGGTCTCGGCCATGACGCGGATCAGGGGTTCGGTGCCGGACTTGCGGATGAGGAGCCGGCCGCTGCCGTTCAGCCGCGCCTCGGCGGCGGCGATGGCGGCCTGCACGGGCGCCAGCGAAAGCGGCTCGCTGCCGGCGGCGAAGCGGACGTTCTCCAGCCGCTGCGGCACCGGATCGAAGCTGCGGGCGAGCCGGCTCGCAGGCTCCCCGGTGGCGGCCATGGCGGCGAGAAACTGCAGCGCAGCGATCAGACCGTCGCCGGTGGTGGCGTAGTCGGTCATAACGATGTGGCCCGACTGTTCGCCGCCGAGGTTCCAGCCCCCCGCGCGCATGCGTTCCACCACATAGCGGTCGCCCACCCGGGTGCGCTCGAGCCGCAGCCCCTGCCCCGCCAGATAGCGCTCGAGACCCAGGTTCGACATCACAGTGGCCACCAGCACGCCGCCGGAGAGCCGGCCCTCCTCGGCCCAGCGGCGGGCGAAGAGCGCCATGATCTGGTCGCCGTCGGCGACCGTGCCGGTCTCGTCGATCAGGATCACCCGGTCGGCGTCGCCATCGAGGCAGATGCCAAGGTCGGCGCCGTGGGCGCGCACCGCCTCGGCCGCCGCCTGCGGGTCGGTCGAGCCGCAGCCTGCGTTGATGTTGAAGCCGTCGGGCGCGACGCCGATGGGGATCACCTCGGCGCCCAGTTCCCACAGCGCCTCGGGCGCGGCGCGGTAGGCGGCGCCATTGGCGCAGTCGATCACCACCTTGAGCCCGTCGAGCCGGACCCGGCCGGGGATCGTCGTCTTGGCGTATTCGATGTAGCGGCCCAGCTCGTCACCGACGCGCTTGGCCCGACCGATCTCCTCGGGCGCGACGAGATGGATGCCGTTTTCCAGAAGCGCCTCGATCTCGGCTTCGGCGGCGTCGGAAAGCTTGAAGCCGTCGGGGCCGAAGAACTTGATGCCGTTGTCGTGGTGGGGGTTGTGCGAGGCCGAGATCATGATGCCGAGATCGGCGCGCATCGAACGGGTGAGAAAGCCCACCGCCGGCGTGGGCACCGGGCCCAGCAGCAGCACGTTCATGCCCATCGAGGTCAGCCCGGCGGTGAGCGCGTTCTCCAGCATGTAGCCCGAACGCCGCGTGTCCTTGCCGATGACCACCCGGTGGCGGTTGGCGCCGTCGCGGCGGAAGAAGCCGCCCGCGGCGGCGCCGAGGCGCAGCGCCGTCGCCGCCGTCATCGGGTCGCTGTTGGCCCGCCCGCGCACCCCGTCGGTGCCGAAAAGACGCCGCGTCATCCCTTCACCTCCCCCGCCTGACCCGTGTGGGCACCGGTGGCGCCAGCGCCCGCCCAGGATGCATCCGGCGCATCCGGTGCATCTTGCGTCACCGCGCGCCAGAGCCGCAGCGCCTGAACGGTGGGCTCGACATCATGCACCCGCAGGATCTGCACGCCTTGTGCCACACCGGCCAGCGCCACGGCAAGCGAGCCCGGCACGCGCGCCGCCGGCAGCTCGGCGCCGCCGATGGTGCCGATGAAGCGCTTGCGCGATGCCCCCAGCAGCAGCGTGCAGCCGAGGCCGTGGAAAAGGCCGAGCCCGCGCAGCAGCGCGAGGTTGTGCCCGACGGTCTTGCCGAAGCCGATGCCCACGTCGAGCAGGATCTGCGACCGGGGGATGCCCTGGGCTTCGGCGAATCCCATGCGTTCTTCAAGGAAATCATAGATGTCGAGCAGCACGTCCTCATAGCGCGGGTCGTCCTGCATCGTGCCGGGATCGCCCTGGGCATGCATCAGGCAGACCGGGCGCCGGGCTTTGGCCGCCATCGGCGCCATTTCGGGATCGTGGCGCAGGGCCGAGACATCGTTGAGAAGATCGGCGCCGGCGTCGAAGGCGGCACGGGCGACGCTGGCCTTTCGGGTATCGATCGACACCGGGCCGAGACGGGACAGCGCCGCGACCACGCCCCGGGTGCGGGAGATCTCCACCTCCGCCGGCACCTCCCCGGCGCCGGGGCGGGTGGATTCGCCGCCCACGTCGACGATCTCGGCGCCCGCGGCGACCATGGCCCGACCATGGGCCTGGGCGACCTCGCGGCCGAGGAAGCTGCCGCCATCGCTGAAGCTGTCGGGCGTGACGTTGAGGATGCCCATGACCCGCGGCCGGTCCATCGTCAGCCCCACCACCGGCGGGCGCGATGAGGTGAGCCGCAGGCGCACGTCATCGGGCAGGTCGACGGCCGCGATCACCTGCGGCGGCGTGCCGCGTTCGAGGACCTCGACGCGATCGAACCAGCACCAGCCGCCGGCAAGCGACAGCGCCTCCGGCGAGCGGGGCGCAGTGCAGCTGAGAAGCGGGCGAAACCGGGCGACCATGCCCCGGCCCTACAGCGCCGGTGGCACCCTCGCAAGCGGGCCGCCGCGAGCGGCCGGAGCCGGGCCTCAACGCGGCCGGAGCGGGCTGGCGTCAGTTGGACGCCATCTCCACCGGGCGGCGGTAGAAGCGATGCACGCCGATCTGGGCGGTCATCTCATAGGCGGAGGCCCAGGCGGGGTTGACCGCCGTGGTGTGAAAATGGGTCGCCCCGTCCGTGAGCGCGCGCGGTGCGCCGGCGGCCATCTCTCGGGCGATGCGTTCGGCGCGCGCCATGGCCCTTGGGTCCTCGGCCCGGTCCAGCGAACCGTCGCAGGCGTAGGAGAACTGGCAAGCGCCAGCCCTGCGCGCGCCCTGGCGGACCACGGCGCAGATGCTGCCCGGGAAGCGCGGCGCCTCGACCCTGTTCAGCACCACCTCGGCCACCGCGCGCATGCCGCGCAGGCCCTCGCCGCGGGCCTCGTGGTAGAGCGCCTCCGTCAGGCAGGCGAGCTCGGCGCCGCGGGCCCGCTCGGGCGGCCACAGCGACCTTGGTCGTTCCGGTTCGGAGAGGCGCGCCACCTGCCCCGGCATTCCCGCCCCAAGCAGGTCCTGCTCCTGCCCCAGAAGATCGGCCATGCGCGGATCGAGGCGTGCGGCCGGCTCGGCCACGGCCATGCCAGCCAGCAGAACACAAAATGCTATTGTGGGCGCAAGCGCCCTCATGAACCCCATGACTGTCCCCCCAGTCGGACACGCGCCCGGCAGCAGGGCGCAGGTTGCCGCACGGCAACACACATTTTCAAAGTAGCGAAATTTCGGAAATTTGTCCACCACGCGGGCGCATGGGGGGCGAATCGTCGCGATCCCGCGGATCGGACCCGCTCAGCCCGGCCGCGCCGCCAGAGGTATCTCGGGCGCCGGCAGGCTGCGGCCGGAGGACAGCGCCAGCTGCGCGGCGGCGAGCCGGGCGAGCGGCACGCGGAATGGCGAGCAGGAGACATAGTCGAACCCGGCCTCGCGGCAGAAGGCGATCGATTCGGTGTTGCCGCCATGCTCGCCGCAGATCGAGAGCGTCAGCCCGGCCTGCGCCCGGCGGCCACGGTCGGCCGCGAGCAGCAAGAGCTCGCCCACCCCGTCGACGTCGAGGGTGTGGAACGGATCCTCCGGGAAAACCCCCTGCTGCACGTAGGACGACATGAAGCGGCCGGCGTCGTCGCGGCTGAGCCCGTAAGTCATCTGGGTCAGGTCGTTGGTACCGAAGCTGAGGAATTCGCAGTGCTGGGCGATCTCGCCGGCGCGCAGCGCGGCGCGCGGGGTCTCGACCATCACGCCCAGACGATAGCGGAACACGGCTCCCCGCTGCACCCGCACCGCCGCCGCCACCGCGTCGATGCGTGCCTTCACGAGCTCGACCTCGCGCCGGGCCGAGACGAGCGGGATCATGATTTCCGGCATGGTTATGCCGAGTCTGACCCCCCGCATCCCCAGCATGGGGTTGTATTCCGACAAGGCCTCGGCGCGGCGCGTGATCTCCGAGAGCGGCTTGTCGAGCGCCTCGGCAAGCTCGCGCAGCCCTTCGCGGCCGTGCGGCAGGAACTCGTGCAGCGGCGGATCGAACAGCCGGATACAGACCGGCAGAC
>PUNI01000289.1 GCA_003551745.1 Paracoccaceae bacterium
CGCGGCCCAAGGGCATGTTCCGCATTCACCTCGGCGAAGCCGCCGCCGGCGCGCCACCGGTCGAGCTGGGCGCGGCTGGGGGCGGAGAACACCCGCGATCCGGCCGCCCGCAGCCCGTCGGCAGCCATCGCGGCAAGAACCGCCCGCGCCGCGCGGTCGGCCGCACGGCCCCCGGCGCGCGGTGCACCGTCGAGCCCGATCGGCGTGTCGACGCCGAGCACCACATGCCCGTCGGCGGCGTCGGCGAGATCGGCGCTGACCGCAGTACGCGCCTGCCCGAATGCGCCCACCGGGGCGCTGACCATGAGCCAGCCGCCGCGGCAGCCGTCGGCGCCGGCGACCTGCATCCGCCCTGGCCCCAATCTAGCGGCCGCGTCCATCCCGGGCCTCAGCCGAGGGCGGCGGCCTTCACCTCGTCGTCGATATAGGGGACATACTGGGCGAAGTTGTCGGCAAACATCTTCACGAGCTTTGCGGCCTGCGTGTCGTAGGCATCGGGGTCGGGCCAGGTCTCGCGCGGATGCAGCAGCCTGTGATCGACCCCGGGCACGTCGACCGGCACCTCGAAGCCGAAGTTCGGATCCCTGGTGAACTCCACCCCCGCGAGCGAGCCGTCGAGGGCGGCGGTGATCAGCGCCCGGGTCGCCTTGATCGGCATCCGGCTGCCGGTGCCGTAGGCGCCGCCCGTCCAGCCGGTGTTCACCAGCCAGCAGGACGCGCCATGCCCGGCGATCTTGTCGCGCAGCAGCTTGCCATAGACCTCGGGCCGGCGCGGCATGAAGGGCGCGCCGAAGCAGGTGGAGAAGGTCGGCTGCGGCTCGGTGACGCCGCGCTCGGTGCCGGCGACCTTGGCGGTGAACCCCGACAGGAAGTGATACATCGCCTGCGCCGGCGTCAATCGCGCGATCGGTGGCAGCACCCCGAAGGCATCGCAGGTGAGCATGATGATGTTGCGCGGATGGCCCGCCAGCCCGGTCTCGGACGCGTTGGGGATGTAGTGCAGAGGATAGGCGCAGCGCGTATTCGGGGTGATGCTGTCGTCCTCGTAGAACAGCCGCAGCGTCTGCGGATCGAAGACCATGTTCTCGATCACCGTCGCGAACATGGAGGTGGTGGCGTAGATCTCGGGCTCCGCCTCCGGGCTGAGGTCGATCGTCTTGGCGTAGCAGCCGCCCTCGAAGTTGAAGATGCCCCGCTCGGACCAGCCGTGTTCGTCGTCGCCGATCAGCGTGCGGTCGGGCGCGGCCGAGAGCGTGGTCTTGCCGGTGCCCGAGAGGCCGAAGAAGACGGCGCAGTCGTCGGGATCGCCGGGCGCGTGATTGGCCGAGCAGTGCATCGCCATCACGCCCTTGCCCGGAAGGATGTAGTTCAGCAGGGTGAACACCGATTTCTTGTTCTCGCCCGCGTATTGCGTGCCGCCGATCAGGATCAGCTTGCGCTCGAAATTCAACGCGATCACCGTGCCCGAACGGCAGCCGTGGCGTGCCGGATCGGCCTGGAAGGTCGGGCAGTTGAGGATGGTGAACTCGGGCACGAAGCCCAGCACGGATTCCGGGTCGGGCCGGCGCAGCATGTGGCGGATGAAGAGGCTGTGCCAGGCCAGTTCGGTCACCAGTCGCACATCGAGCCGATGGGCGGGATCGGCGCCGCCGTAGAGATCCTGCACGAAATACTCGCCGCCCTGCATGTGCGCCAGCATGTCCTGGCGCAGCCGCTCGAAGGCGTCGGGGTCCATCGGCGGGTTGTTCTCCCACCAGATGCTGTCCTCGACACCGGGCGTGCGGACCACGAACTTGTCCTGCGGCGAGCGGCCGGTGTGCTGGCCGGTGCTGACCAGCAACACGCCGCCCCGCCCCAGAGCGCCCTCGCCGCGTCGCAGAGCCGCGCTCATCAGCGCCGGTTCGATCAGGTTGTAATGCACCCGGCTGAGCCCGGTAATGCCCTGATCCTCCAGCCGGCACGCCGGATTGACCGGTCCGTTCGTCATCCTGCTGCTCCCGTTTCCGGCCGCGACGGAACTCGCGCGCCCCGACCGCAATGCCCCCATGCAATACCTGGCGCCAGAAACCCTGCCGCCGCCGCCGCGGTGCGACGCCTGTCATCGACGCGGCAGGCTATAGCACAAAGGTCTCGCAAGGGAACATCTTGCGGACAGCCGTTAGCGCAACCAGTCGCGGACCGCCCAGACGGCGGCGCGATCGGTCGCGGCTTAGGCAATTGTTGCCGATTTCCGCCCATCCTCCGCGAATCGGGCGGCACGCCGCCAATCGGGTTGATTCCACCACTGGGAGCCATGAAAATGTTCGGAAAAACGCTTGGCCGAGCGACAAGGGGGCGGGTCTGATGTCGCGCATCGCGCTGGTCGACGACGACCGCAACATTCTCACCTCGGTCGCGATGACGCTGGAGGCCGAGGGTTTCGAGGTGGAGACCTTCAACGACGGGCAGTCGGCGCTCGACGCCTTCAGCCGCCGCATGCCGGACATGGCCGTGCTCGACATCAAGATGCCGCGGATGGACGGAATGGATCTCCTGCAGCGGCTGCGCCAGAAGACGACGATCCCGATCATCTTCCTGACCTCGAAGGACGACGAGATCGACGAGGTTCTGGGCCTGCGCATGGGCGCGGACGATTACGTCAAGAAGCCCTTCTCGCAGCGGCTTCTGGTGGAGCGGATCCGGGCGCTGCTGCGACGGCAGGAGGTGCTGAGCACGGGCGACATGCCGGCGGCCGAGGAATCGCGGGCGCTGGTCCGCGGCAGCCTGACGATGGATCCGCTGCGCCATGCGGTCGTGTGGAAGGGCCGCGACGTGACGCTGACGGTCACCGAGTTCCTGCTCCTGCAGGCTCTGGCGCAGCGGCCCGGCTTCGTGAAGAGCCGCGACCAGTTGATGGACGTGGCCTATGACGATCAGGTCTATGTTGACGACCGCACGATCGACAGCCACATCAAACGTCTGCGCAAGAAGCTGCGGGCCGTCGATCCGGAGTTCGCGGCGATCGAGACGCTCTACGGCATCGGATACCGCTACAACGAGGAATGACGCTGGCGCCGGGCATCGACACCCACCCCCCACGCCCGGCGCCCGCGCCGCCCGAGACGTTGCTCGGCGAGGACTGGGACCGGCAGAGCGCGGGGGCCGCGCCGCGACGGCGGCAGCCGCGGCGCGGCTACATCGCCCTGAACCGCTCGCCGCTGGCGCGCAAGATCATCATCTTCAACCTGCTGGCGCTGATGGTGCTGCTGGCAGGCCTTCTGTTTCTCAACCCGTTCCGCGACGGGCTGGTGCAGCAGCGCGGCGCGGCCCTGGTCGCGCAGGCCGAGCTGATCGCCGGCGTGCTGGCAGCCGAGCGCGGCCCGGGCGCGGCCGAGGCCGTTGGGCCGGCGGCACCGCCGGTTGCGGCCGCCGCGAGCGCGCTGGACCGGCTCGCACTGCGCGAGGGCGTGGAGGTCTTTCTCTTCGACGCCCTGGGCGCGCTGCGCGACAGCCGGGTCGGCAGCCGCCCGGCGCCCGAGGTGACGGGAATGGACCGCGGCCCGCAGAGCACACTGATCACCGATGGTCTGAACACGATCTGGGAATCCCTCTCCGGCCTCCTTCCGGACGACGGGCAGTCCAGCCCCGGGCTGGGCCATGCCGACATGGCCCAGCGGTTGGCCGTCGCCGCGCTGGCAGGCGAGACCCGGCTGGAGACCTCCCGCGATGGCGTCGGCAGCACCATCTTCACCGTTGCAGCCCCGATCCGCGCGGACGGCCGGATCGTCGGCGCCGTTGCGCTGACCAGCGCCGCCGGCGAGATCGACCGGCTGGTGCGCAACGAGCGCGAGCAGGTGCTGCAGATCTTCGTGCTCGCACTCCTCGTCTCGATCGGGCTCAGCCTCGTTCTGGCCTCGACCATCGCCAACCCGATCTCCGATCTCGCGGCCGCCGCCGAGAGCGGGCACGAGCGCAGCACCCGCAGCGTAGGCCCCGGCCGCGTGCGCATCCCCGACCTCGCTGCCCGCCCCGACGAGATCGGCCGGCTGTCGGTCGCCATGCGCGGCATGGTCGCGGCCCTCTACGACCGCATCGAGGCCAACGAGCAGTTCGCCGCCGACGTCGCCCACGAGATCAAGAACCCGCTGGCCAGCCTGCGCTCGGCGGTGGGCACACTGCGGGTGGCGCAGCGCGACGACCAGCGCGCCAAGCTGCTTGACGTGATCGAAGACGACGTGCGGCGGCTCGACCGCTTGGTCTCGGACATCTCGAACGCCTCGCGGATCGACAGCGAGTTGGTGAAGGAGCAGGAGGAAAACGTCGATCTGCTGCGCCTGCTGCGCAGCCTCGCCAACCACCTCGGCCGGGAGGCCGAAGCGCGGGGCGTCGCTTTCATCACCGATCTGCCCGAGGGGGCGATCACGCTGCAGGGGCTGGAGGCGCGGCTCGCGCAGGTCTTCGTGAACCTGATCGGCAATGCGATCTCCTTCTGCGAGGAGGGCGACGCGGTGCGGGTCTGGGCGCGGCGGCGCGACAACCGGGTTCTGGTGGTGGTGGAGGACACCGGGCCCGGCATCCCCGAAGCGGCGCTGACCAAGATCTTCAAGCGATTCTACTCCGAACGCCCCGCGGCGGAGTTCGGCAAGCACTCGGGCCTCGGCCTCGCGATCTCCAAGCAGATCGTCGAGGCCCATGGCGGCGTGATCTGGGCCGAGAACATCCGCCCGACCAAGGCCGACGCCGCCTCCGACCCGCTGGGCGCGCGCTTCGTCGTCGGCCTGCCGCTGTGAGTGCGCCGGGCGGCCGCGACGCGTCCGCCGGTCCGGAGACGATCCATGCCAGCACGGTCGCGCTGCCGGTCGCGCGCGGTTCGGCCCCGGCGCTGCTGCTTCTGGGCCCGTCGGGCTCGGGCAAGTCGGGGCTGGCGCTGCAACTGATCGCGCTTGGCGCGCGGCTGGTGGCCGACGACCGCACCTGCCTCGCCCGCCGCGGGGATCTGCTGATCGCCTCGGCCCCGCCGGCGA
>PUNI01000065.1 GCA_003551745.1 Paracoccaceae bacterium
CCAACCAGGGGCAAGAGGCTTCTTCAACAGCCCCCAGTGGATCGTTTCCTGACGCCCTCCGCCACCCCACGCTGCGCAGACGGCCCGCCACGCCGACACCTGCCGCCGCACCACCCGCCACTCCGACTGCGCCCCGTACCGGAAGCACCGCAGGAGGATCGAGGAGCCCTTCACACGGGCCAGGACCATCTGTCTGCCCCGGCCTCGACCGCGTCCGCTTCGCTTTCACCATGACCGCCTGCAACCTCTCGAACCTGCCGAAACGGCGCGTCGACCGACACCAAGGGCAGCAACGAGGCAAGGCACCGCGCAAGGACAACGCCGGCCTCCCCCGCGGCGATCGAAGAAATCCCCCAGACAAAAACAAGAACCGCAGAGACCGGGTAGGCGCGGGCCGCTGACAACGGGCCGTCAGCGGCGTGCCGCGAAGAAGGCCGTGAGCAGCGCCTCGGCCTCGGCGGCGGCTATGCCGTCATAGACCTCGGGCCGGTGGTGGGCCTGCGGGTGCGCGTAGATCCGCGGCCCCTGCGCGATACCGCCCGATTTGGGGTCGGCGGCGCCGTAGAAGAGGCGCCGGATGCGGGCGAAGCCGATTGCGGCCGCACACATGGGGCAGGGTTCGAGGGTGACATAGAGGTCGTGGCCGGGCAGCCGCTCGGAGCCCACCGCCGCGCAGGCGGCCCGGAGCGCCAGCATCTCGGCGTGGGCAGTGGGGTCGGCCAACTCGCGGCTTCGGTTGCCGCCGCGGGCGAGGATGCGCCCACCGGGCGCCACGACCACCGCGCCGACCGGCACCTCGCCGCGTGCGGCGGCGGCGCGGGCTTCGGCCAGCGCGGCCTCCATGTGACTGCGAAACGGGCTCATCGGGTTGTCCTGCACGGCGTCGCGAACCGGCGCAAGCCGGCGGTGGGCGATCGGGCGGGCCCCGCCTTGGCCCCACCGGCGGAGGCGTCGCCGGGATCCTGTCGCCAGCCGTCCCCAGGTGTTCGGGCCCCGTCCGCTTCAGCCTGCCGAGTTGTGGCCCTGTCAGTTGCGGCCCAGGAAGCGGCCGAGGCCGCGTTCGACCTCGCGCCCGAGCCGGTCGCGCACGGCGTCCTCCAGCGCGCCGCGCCCGTTGCCGGCGCCGCCGAGGGCGCGTTCCGCCTCCCGCTCCAGCGCCTCGCGGGCCCGCTCTTCGACCTGCCGGCGCTCCTCGCGCACCCGGTCCTCCAGCTGGTCGCGGGCGAGGCCCTCCACATCCAGCCGGTAGCGCAGGTTGTACCAGGGGCCGGTGATCGCCAGCGGCACGCGCAGCCCGCCGCTGCCATCCTCGCGCTGCAGGGCGACGGGCGTGACGCGATAGTCCATCCGCTGCCGACCGATATCGACGGTTCCGGCACCGGTTGCCTGCACCAGCGGCGCGACCATCGCCAGATCGTCGTTGCGCAGCACGCCGTCGCGGACCGTGAAGCTGCCGGTGATGCTGTCGAAGATGGTCCGCTGACCGGCGCCGACATAGCCGGGATCGAGCGTGCGCAGCATCCCGGCAATGTCGAGCCCGCGCAGCTCGCCCCGGCCGAGCGCGATCCGCCCCTCACCCGAGAGCGAGGACATCAGCGCGGCCACGCTGTCGCCCACGCCGAGCAGGTTGAACGATCCGGTCGCGGCGGAGATCAGCCGGTCGGTGCCGGCGAAGTCCTGCAGCAGCGGTTGCAGCGCAAGGTCGGCGAAGCTCAGGTCGGCGCGGGCCGAGAATCCGCTGCGCGCATTGGCGATCAACTGGCCGGCGATCCGGCCGCCATGCAGGGTCGTCTCGCGGATGTCGAGCACGGCCCGGGCGTTGTCGAGGGCGAGCCGCGCGCGGGTCGGTCCGAGCCGGGTCTGGCCCAGATCGATGGCCTCGGCGGCGAGCAGGACGTCGGCGTCGACCAGCCCGAGGCCGGAGGCGTCGATGCGTTCGCGCGACCAGCCGCCGGCGGCCGCGCTCCCACCATCGCTTCCCGCGCCGGTTCCGGCGCGATCGCGCCCGCCGGGGCCGGCTGCGGGCCCAAGTTTGAGGGCGCCGGCAGTGATCTCGGCCGTCAGCCGCGGCCGCGGACCGCCCGGCTGCAGGTCGGCCGCCAGGGTCAGCCGGTTCTCGTCGAGGGTGAGCCGGCCGTCGCGCAGGTGCAGGGCGCCGTCGGGCGTCAGCGTCACCTGGCCGGCGAAATCGAGGCGCTCCCGGCCCAGCCCCGCGGGCAGCGCGGCGCCGCCCGCGCCCAGCACGGCGAGCACCGGGCCGAGGTCGCGGCCGGCCACCTCCAGACGACCGTCGGCCTGCGCCGGGTCGAGACCCGCGCGCCCGTCGAAGTCGAGAGCGGTCTCGCCGAGCCGCACCGCGAGTGTCAGCGGCGCCACCGCCCCGGCACCGAGGCTCGCCAGTGCCTCGGTGTGCGCCACGAGGTTGACCGGCAAGCCCGCAAAGCGGGCAGCGGCGGTGAGCTCGGCCGGACCGGCGAGGTCGGGTGCCGTCAGCTCGAGATCGATCTGCGAGAGGTCGATCCGCGTACCGGCACCACGGTCGATCACGCTCAGGCTGCCGTCGCTGATCCGCAGCAGATCGAGACCGGCCGGCTGCCGGCTGGTGGCGGGTGGCGGCGTCGGCGCGGTGGATGGCGCCTCCGCGCCTGTCGCCGGGGAGCCGTCGGCAACGGTGGCAGCATCGCGGGGAGCGAGGTCCCAGTTGAGCAGGCCGTCGGCGGCGCGTTCGACAAGGATGCGGGGGCCCACGGCATCCATCGCGCTGATGCGCGGCTCGCCGGCGAACAGCGTCGCCGCCTCCACGCGAATCTCCAGCGCCTCGGCCGTCAGCATCGGGCCTTCGTCCGACCAGTCGGGTCCGGCCAGCGTGACCGGCCCCGTCGCCACGCCGATCTGCGGCCAGAGCGTGGCGCGCACCGGGCCGTCGATGGTCACCGCTCGCCCGGTCGCCGACTCAATCCGCTGCGCCGCGATCGCGGCGATGCGATCGGCCGGCAGGAAGACCAGAACCGCCACCGCGAGCAGCGCCAGCACGGCCAGCGCCGCGACAAGCCTGACGATCCAACGCATGGGCAGCCCTCCGACACGGCCAGCCGATCCTAGCGCCGGCCAGCGCTGCGCAAAAGCCAAGAATGCGTCCGCCTACCGGCTGCAGGCGGTGACGAGGCCGCTGACCGGAAACTCCGAAAGCAGCGCCTGCGGCAAGAGGTCCAGCATGTCGTCGTCATCGCCCAGATCCGCCAACCGGCGCAGCTCGTCCACCACGGCGGCAACCCTCTGCTGCGCGGCTTCGAAATCCGGCTCGGAATGGCTGAAGGCTGCGGGATCGGCGGCCAGGCGGTCGGCGAAGGCGGCCAGGCGCGCGCTGAATACCGGGTGCGTGGTGTACTCGACCTCGGCCCCGGTGGGATCGAGATAGCGGGTTGCATAGAACCACGTCGCCATGCCCGAAGGCGCGGTGCCGATGGCGGCGAAGGCCTCCAGCGCGAAGGCGTCGGCCTCGAGCTCCTGCGCCCGCGAGGCCGCCCCGGTCGCGGTCGGGTCATGGTCGAGCAGGATATGGCCGATCTCATGGGCGAGCAGAAAGAAGACCTGGCTCTTGAGGATCTTCATCGAAAGGTCGTCGATCCCCGGATCGGCCAGTGCGGCGTCGCGGTCGAGCCCGAAGGCGCGCAGCGGCGGCGGCAGCCGGCGGCCCTCGCGCAACAGCGCATAGAGATAGGTGTCGATGTAACCGCTCTCGCAGCCGTGCAGGTTGTCCCAGGCGAGAAGGATCGCATAGTCGTCGAGAAAGCGCAGGGTTTCCAGTGGGATCACCACGGTCGCGCTGGCCGGGATGGCGAACATGTTCAGCGGATGGCTGTCAACACGGTCGGGAAACTCGGGCCGGATCGCGGCCGCCGCGGCGCGTTGGGCGCGGGGCAGGGTGGCCGGGATGTCGCGGGTCAGCATCTCGGTCACCGGGCCGATCTGGCGGCGGGCGCTCTCCAGCTCCGCGTCGGTGTAGAGCTGGGCCGCGGCGGCGGCCGGCAGAAGCACCAGGCACAGGACAATGGCGCGGGTCAGCACAGCGGATGCACGCCTTCGAAGACGCGCACCGCATCGGCGGGCGGCATCGCGTCGGAAAAGCCCATGGCCCAGTCGATGAAGACCTGCGGCTCGCCCCAGTCCTCGCTCCAGACCGTTTCCATGAGGCGGAACCGGGCGTCGGTCAGCGCATCGGAGTCGCGCTGCGACAGCACGCGGTCGACCTGGCTGGCAACGCAGTTGAGACCGAGGATCACCTGGGTGACGGCATGGCGCTCGTGGTCGATTCGGCTGGTCATTGCGCCGACCATGCTGACCGAGCCGGTTGCGGCGACGCTGTCCCCGATCTCGGGGGCGAGGACGGTGCCGGTCTGCGCCGGGGTCGCGGTCGGGATCGTGACGCTGATGGGGTGGGAGAAGGATACCCAGGCGAAGCCGATCAGCGCGAACAGCGCCAGCACCGGGGTCGTCAGCACCACGGTGCCGCTGGCCCCGGCCTTGGCGAGGCTGAAATCGACCTTCTGCACCGTGCGCCAGAACCCCAGCGTGACCACGAGGGCGACCAGCACCACCACCGCCGAAAGCACCAGCCGTTCGCCGATGCGGAACGCAAAGGCGGTGCTCGCCACGCTGGCGGGATCGTCGAACATCGCCTGCCCCCGGCGCTGGCCCGCGGCTCACCCGACCGTGAGCCTAGCACGGGCGCCTCACAGCGCGAAGGGGCCTTCGCGCGGGCCAGGGCTTGCGTTATAGCGCGCGTCATGTCCGCGAACCCGCCCGATCTGCGCCCCGATATCGCCCCCGCCCCGCGGCTGCAGGGCGCCGCCCGCCCGGGCCAGCCCAGCATCGGCATGGTCTCGCTCGGCTGCCCGAAGGCGCTGGTCGACAGCGAGCGCATCCTCACCCGGCTCCGGGCCGAGGGCTATGCGATCAGCCCC
>PUNI01000344.1 GCA_003551745.1 Paracoccaceae bacterium
CCCGCCGGCCACCGCGCGGCGGAAGCAGAAGCCGGGGGCCGCTGCCAGAGCGCCGAAGAGCACACCGAGACCCAGGCCCAGCCAGACGCTGGCCGCCCGCGGTGTCATGTCGAGGCCCAGAGTTTCGAACATCGCACCCCCGATGCGCCGTCATACCGGCCAGCACATGCGGCCGGAGGTCGGCCGGGGCAAGAGGCCGCTCAGCGGCCGCGGATGCGCGGATCGAGGGCGTCGCGCAGCCCGTCGCCGATGAAGTTGACGCTGAGCACGGTCAGCGAGATGAACAGTCCGGGCCAGATCACGCGGGCGGGATACTGTTCGATCCAGTCGCGCCCGTCGAACAGCAGCCGCCCCCAGGTCGGGAAGTCGGGCGGAAAGCCGAGGCCAAGGAAGGACAGCGCGCTTTCCGTGATGATCGCCGAGGCAATGCCCAGCGTGGCCGAGACCATGATCGGCGACAGCACGTTCGGCAGGATGTGACGCGTCACCACGCGCCGCGGCGGCGTGCCGATCGAGCGCGCGGCCAGCACATACTCGCGTTCCTTCAGTGCCAGCACGTCGCCGCGCACGATGCGGGCGGTCTGCATCCAGCTGGTGATCCCGATCGCCACCACGATGAGCAGGAAGACCCCCGCCGCCTCGCCCAGACGCTGCGACAGCATCTCCCTGAACAGCAGCACCATCACCAGCAGAAGCGGCAGCAGCGGCAGGGCGAGGAAGAGATCGGTGGTGCGCATCAGCAGCCCGTCCACCCGCCGGAAATAGCCGGCCAGCACGCCGACGAGGGTGCCGATCAGGAGGCCCAGGAACATCGCCGTCAGCCCCACCGCCACCGAGATGCGTCCGCCGAACATCATCCGCGCCAGCATGTCGCGGCCAAGCTGGTCGGTGCCCAGCGGATGCGCCCAGCTCGGCCCCTGGTTGCGCGCGCGGATGTCGATGAAGCCGGGATCCACCTGCCAGATCCATGGCCCGACGCCCACGAAGAGGATGATGAACACGAAGACGAAACTGCCCGCCAGCGCGCCTTTGTGCGTCCGGAACTGGTCCCAGACGTCCCACCACTGGTTGCGGGGCGGGCGGAAGGCCTCGTCAGGTGCGAAGGGCTTGGGGCCCGACACCTCGTGCGGGCCCTCCTCGGTGATCGGGCGCGGCAGGTCAGTCATAGCGGATCCGCGGGTCGAGGATGCCGTAGAGAACGTCGGCGATCAGGTTGAAGAGCACGATCAGCACGGCGAAGATGAAGGTCAGCGTCTGCACCATCGGGATGTCGTTGGCGTAGATCGCGTTGATCAGCAGCGCGCCGAGCCCGTTCACGCGGAAGATCGTCTCGGTGATGATCGCGCCCGAGAACACCGCCGGTATCCCCAGCGCGATCACCGTGACCACCGGGATCATCGAGTTGCGCAGAACATGGACGAGCACCACGACCTGCTCCTTCATGCCCTTGGCACGGGCGGTGCGCACATAGTCCTGGTTGAGGTTGTCGAGCATGGAGGCGCGCATGAAGCGGCTGATCTGCGCCGCGTTGAACAGCGCCAGCACCGCCACCGGCATCACCATCTGCCGCACCTGGCGCACGAAGGTCTCCCAGTTGGTGACCCGCAGCGTGGTGTCGTACATGGAGGGAAACCAGCCCAGCCAGACCGAGAAGACGAGGATCATCACCACGCCGGTGAAGAAGACCGGCACCGAGAAGCCGACCATCGAGATGAAGGTGCCGATCTGGTCGAACCAGGAATACTGCTTGTAGGCCGAGATGATCCCGATCGGCAGCGCAATCAGCACGCCGAAGAGATAGCCGAGGCCCACCACCCACAGCGTCTGCGGGATGCGCTGCGCGATGATGTCGCCCACCGGCGAGCGGGTCTGCCAGGACAGGATCCGCTGGGTGTCGGGCGCCACGTTCCAGCCGGTGAGATTGGCCAGCGCATGCAGGGGCTCGTTGATGACCATCAGCTGCAGCCACTTGACGTAGCGGATCAGCACCGGATCGCCGAGCCCCAGCGCCATGCGGATGTCTTCGCGCACCTCGGGGGGGATGGTCAGCGGCAGCTGCGCCGTCGGGTCGCCCGGGGCCAGATCCAGCAGCAGGAAGATCAGCAGGCTGATGATCAGAACCGTCGGCACGGCCATCGCGAGCCTGCGGATGGTGTAGTTCAGCATCGGGATCGGCCCAGGTGAGGGGTGTCGGAGGCCCGCCCCGGCGCGAGGCCGGGGCTGGCCGGATCAGAGGCGCGTCAGTCCTCGATGCGGTACCACTCGGCCTGGTTCCAGTGTTCGCTGTCCCAGACGTTCATGATGTTGCCGCCCAGCGTGTTGGACTTGGCCGAGACCCGGCCCCGCGCCACCAGCGGCAGATGCGCGAAGTCCTGCACGAACATGTCGTTGAGCGCGATCACCAGCTCCTGCCGACGGTCCGGGTCGGGCTCGCGGTTCAGCTCGGCCCAGAGCGCGTCATACTCCTCGTTGCAGTAGCGGTTGATGTTCTGGCCCTGCCACTGGGTCTCGGGACGCGGCTCGCGC
This sequence comes from Paracoccaceae bacterium, assembly GCA_003551745.1. GTDB lineage: Bacteria > Pseudomonadota > Alphaproteobacteria > Rhodobacterales > Rhodobacteraceae > Rhodobaculum. The sequence goes on from PUNI01000344.1 coordinate 2,527, forward strand.
CCGCAGCGGCGCTGTTCGAGATGCGGGGTCGGGTCCGTGCCCTCGAAGAGCGAGGCATACATCTGCACGTCGGCCCAGAACTTCAGATAGGTGTCCGGGCTGGCCGGGTCGGAGCCGAAGAACACGCCAGCGTCGATGTTGCGCAGCCGGGTGTCAACGCCGATCTCGCGCCACCACTGCTGGATCAGCGCCTGGAAGTCCTGCCGCACCGCGTTGGTAGAGGTCTGGAACAGCAGCTCCAGCCGCATGCCGTCCTTGGTACGGATGCCGTCGGGTCCGCGCTCCCAGCCGGCCTCGTCGAGCAGCTCGTTGGCGCGGTCGATGTCCTGCACGAGGCAGTCGTCGTTGTTGGGCGACGCCATCGCCGGCGGGGCGACGATGAAGTTGCAGGTGGGCTGGCCCATTGGCCCGAAGCCGATCTCGGTCAGCAACTCGCGGTCGAGCGCGCGGCTGAGCGCCTCGCGCACGCGGATGTCGGTGAGGATCGGGTGCGGGTGCAGGCGGGTGCCGCGCTCGTCATCGGGCAGGTCGGGCGAGGGATCGGTGAAGTTGATCTCGATCCGCTCCATCAGCGGCCCGAAATCCACCAGAAGCTCGCCCTGCCCGCCGGCTTCCATCTGCTCGATCACTTCCGGCGCCAGCTGCAGGTTCCAGGCATAGTCCATCTCGCCAGTCTGGAAGACCGCGCGCGCGGCCCCGGTGGCGTCGCCGCCGCCGGCCCAGGTGATGGTCTGGAAATAGGGCTGGTTGGGCACGCGATAGTTCGGATTGGCCTCGAACTGGATCACGTCGTTGGGGCGGAAATCCGTCACCACATAGGGACCGGTGCCGATGGGCGCGAAGTTCTGGTCGGTGCACTCGGGTGCACGGGCGCCCATGCACTCCTCGAACTGCGCCTTCTGGATGATCGGCGAGCCCGCGCCCACGAAGGGGATGTAGGGGTTCGGCGTGGCATCCTCGAAGGTGACGAGGATGGTGCGCTCGTCCACGGCCTCGACGCTTTCGATGCCGGCATAGCGGTCGCGGTAGGAGCAGCCGCCTTCGGGATGGGTGCAGTATTCATAGGTGAACACCACGTCGTCGGCGGTGACCGGCGTGCCGTCGGACCAGAGCAGACCCTCCTGCAGTCGCCAGGTGATGGTCGTGAGGTCCTCGGACACGCCGCCATTCTCGAGCGTGGGGATCTCCTCGGCCAGCCAAGCCACAAGCTCGCCCTCGTTGTCGAAGCGCGCCAGCGGTTCCCAGACGATGGAGGCGGCGTTCATCTCCTTGGTGCCGCCCGACAGGTAGCTGTTCATCGTCGAGACGGCCTGCCAGTAGATGATGTTCAGATGGCCGCTCGATCCGCGCTCGCGCTCGCCCTCGGCGGGCGCCGGGTCGGCCAGTGCGGCCGCCGGCATCAGCGCCAGCATCGCCGCGGCGCCCATCAGCGTCGCTTTCCGTGTCATTTGCCTTCTCCTTGTTGGGTTCGCTCGGTCCTCGGGATCATGCCGCGGTTGCCTCCGCCGTCGTTCTTCTTGGTTCTCCGTAGAGGTGGCAGGCGACGAACTGGCCGGGCGCCACCTCCTGCGTCGGGGGGTCGATCTCGCGGCAGATCTCCATCACCTGTGGGCATCGCGTGCAGAAGTTGCAGCCCTTGGGCGGGTTTGCCGGCGAGGGCACGTCGCCCTTCAGGATGATCCGCTCGACCCGGCGTTCGGCGGCCGGATCCGGCTCGGGCACCGCCGACAGCAGGGCCTGCGTGTAGGGATGCTTCGGGTCGGCATAGAGCCGTTCGCGCGGCGCGATCTCGACGATCTTGCCCAGATACATCACCGCGACCCGGGTCGCGATGTGGCGCACCATGCTCAGGTCGTGCGAGATGAAGAGATAGGTCAGGCCGAACCGCTGCTGCAGTTCCTCGAGCAGGTTCACCACCTGCGCCTGGATCGACACGTCGAGCGCGGCGATCGGCTCGTCGCAGACGATGAAGGCGGGGTTCAGCGCCAGGGCCCGCGCGATGCCGATGCGCTGGCGTTGCCCGCCGGAGAACTCGTGCGGATAGCGGTTGACGAAGTTGCGGTTCAGCCCCACCGCGTCCATCAGCTCGTAGATGCGGTCCAGCTTCTGCCGCCGGCCCCAGCCCGCGTGCTCGTCGAGCGGCTCGCCGATGATCCCGGCGACGGTCATCCGCGGGTTGAGGCTGGCTTGCGGGTCCTGGAACACCATCTGCATCTTCGGGCGCAGCTTGCGCAGCCGCGGCTGCGGGATCTGCCCGATCTCCACCCCGTCGAGGCGGATCGTGCCGGCAGTGATGTCGTAGAGCCGCAGCACCGCGCGCCCGCAGGTGGACTTGCCGCAGCCCGATTCGCCCACCATGCCCAGCGTCTCGCGCGGGAAGACGTCGAAACTGACGTCGTCCACCGCCTTCACCGCGCCGATCTGCCGGCGCAGCAGGCCCGAGGTGATCGGGAAGTGCATCTTCAGCCCGCGCACCTCCAGAAGCGGTGTGCGCCCGATGCCGCCCGCGTCAGCCATGCGCCGCCTCCGCGGGCGCCGCCTCGGGCGGGTCCCAGTGGCAGGCCACGTCATGACCCGCCGCGCCCACCGGCCGACGGGCGGGATTCTCGCGCTCGCACCGGCCGTGGGCATGGCGGCAGCGGGCGCGGAAGGGGCAGGCGGTGGGCGGACGCGACAGAAGCGGCGGCTGCCCCTCGATCACGGTGAGCTTCGGCGCACGCTCGCCGCGCACGCTGGGCACGGTGCTCAGCAGCGCCCGGGTATAGGGGTGGCGCGGATTGGCGAAAAGCTCGCGCACCGGGGCGTGCTCGACGACCTGGCCGCCGTACATCACCATCACCCTGTCGGCGATGCCCGCGATCACGCCCAGATCGTGGGTGATCCAGACGATGGCCATGCCGAGCTTCTGGCGCAATTCCTTCACCAGTTCGAGGATCTGCGCCTGGATGGTGACGTCGAGCGCGGTGGTCGGCTCGTCGGCGATCAGCACCTTGGGGTCGCAGGCCAGCGCCATGGCGATCATCACGCGCTGGCGCATGCCGCCCGAGAACTGGTGCGGGAAATCCTTCAGCCGCCGTCGCGCATCGGGGATGCCGACCAGGTCCAGAAGCTCGGCCGCCCGGCTGCGGGCCTGCGCCAGCGTCATCCCCATGTGCTTCCGGAGCGGCTCCATGATCTGGAAGCCCACCGTGAACACCGGGTTCAGGCTGGTCATCGGGTCCTGGAAGATGAAGCCGATCTCGCGGCCGCGCACCCGCCGCAACTCGCGGTCGCTGGCCTTCATCAGGTCGCGGCCACCGAACATCACCGTGCCGCCGCGCCGTTCGGCCGGTGGCGACGGCAAAAGCCCGATCAGCGACATCATCGTGACGGATTTGCCCGAACCGCTCTCGCCCACCACGCCCAGCAACTCGCCGGGGCGCAACTGGAAGCTGACGGAGTTGACGGCGTGGATCTCGCCTCCGCGGGTGCGGAACACCGTCTTGAGGTCGCGCACGTCCAGAACCGGCTCTGCGCCATGTGTCATTCCGGACTCCCTGTCAGGCGTTTTTCTTTTTCTTTGTCGCCCAGCCTGCGGCCTGCACGGCACGCCGCAGGCTGGTCCTGGCGCACAAGTGTTAGCGACTTTTCCTCTTGTCGCAACAGTCTTGTCGGCGGGACAGGCGACGCGCCGGGCGCAGGCCTTGACCTCCGCATCCCCCGGCCGCAGTGTGCCTCGCGCTTGTGCAGCGAAAGTCTCCGAATGCCCAGCGACCGTTCCGTCCGCACCATCCTCGAGCGCCTTGTCGGCTTTCCCACGGTCAGCCGTGACAGCAACCTGGAGTTGATCGACTGGGTGGAAGAGTATCTCGACGACCTCGGCGTGCCCGCGCACCGCGTCTGGAGTGCGGACCGGCGCAAGGCGCAGATCTACGCCCATGTCGGCCCCGAGGTGGAGGGCGGCGTCGTGCTCTCCGGCCACACCGACGTGGTGCCTGTCGACGGGCAGGACTGGAGCACCGATCCCTGGCGGCTGACCGAGAAGGCCGGGCGTCTCTATGGCCGCGGCACCGCGGACATGAAGGGCTTCGATGCACTGGCGCTGGCAGCCATGCCCAGGGCACTGGCGGCCCCCCTCAAGCGCCCCCTGCAACTGGCGCTGTCCTATGATGAGGAGGTGGGCTGCCTCGCCGTCTGCGACATGATCGACGAGATGGCGCAGCGGCTGCCAAGGGCACACGCCGTGATCGTGGGCGAGCCGTCGATGATGCAGGTCGTGACCGGCCACAAGGGCGGCACCGGCTACATGGTGCATGTCCAGGGCTTCGAGGTGCACTCCTCGCTTCTGCACCGGGGGGTCAGCGCGGTGATGGAGGCTGCGCGGCTGATCGACTGGGCCAACCGCCGCAACGCGGCCAGCGCCGCGGCGCAGCCCGCGCCCGCGGCAGCCGCCTTCGATCCGCCCTGGACGACGGTGCATGTGGGCACCATCGCGGGCGGCACCGCAGGCAACATCACCGCCAAGGACTGCCGTTTCTCGATCGAGTTCCGCGTGGTGCCCGGCGACCGGGTCGACGACTGGGAGTCGGCCTTCGAGGCCGAGGTCGCCCGCATCGAGGCCGAGATGCAGCGGCTCCGCCCCGAGACCCGCATCGTGCTGGAGAAACACTATGCCCTGCCGCCGCTGGAACCCGAGGCCGACGGCGTGGCGGAGGGCCTCGTCCGGCGGCTGACCGGCGACAACGGCACCCATGTCGTCAGCTACGGCACCGAGGGGGGACAGTTCCAGCGCCGCGGCTTTTCCACCGTGATCTGCGGGCCCGGCGACATCGCTCAGGCCCATCAGCCCGACGAATACATCACCGTCGCGCAGCTCGAGGCCGGGGAAAGGTTCCTCGACCGGCTGATCGACCATCTTTCGGAGTGACCGCATGCCCGTCCGCAACCGTTTTGCCGAGCTTCTTCCCGAGATCACCGCCTGGCGCCGCGACTTCCACGAGAATCCCGAGCTGCTCTACGACTGCCAGCGCACCGCCGGCATCGTGGCCGAGAAGCTGCGCGAGTTCGGCTGCGACGAGGTGACGGAGGGGATCGGCCATACCGGCGTCGTCGGCGTCATCCGCGGCAATACGGACGGGTCGGGCCGGGTGGTGGGCCTGCGCGCCGACATGGACGCGCTGCCGATCCTCGAAGCGTCAGGCGTGCCCCATGCCTCCAAGACCCCTGGCAAGATGCACGCCTGCGGCCATGACGGCCACACCGCGATGCTCCTCGGCGCCGCGAAATACCTCGCCGAGACGCGCAACTTCGACGGCACCGCCGTGGTGATCTTCCAGCCCGCCGAAGAGGGCGGCGCCGGCGGCAAGGCGATGTGCGACGACAGGCTGATGGAGCGCTGGGGCATCCACGAGGTCTACGGCATGCACAACATGCCCGGCCTGCCGGTGGGCAGCTTCGCGATCCGGCCGGGCGCCTTCTTCGCGGCGGCCGATCTTCTGACCATCGACGTCGAGGGCAAGGGCGGGCATGCCGCCAAGCCGCACGAGACGGTCGACACCACGGTCGTCGCCAGCCACATCGTGCTGGCGCTGCAGACCATCGCCGCGCGCAACGTCGATCCGACCCGCGAGGTTGTGGTGTCGATCACCTCGTTCCGCACCGAGAGCGAGGCGCACAACGTGATCCCGCAGGCGGTGCAGCTGAAGGGCACCGTGCGCACCATGGACGCCGCTGTCCGCGATCTGGTCGAAGCCCGCATCAAGGCAATCGCCGAGACGACGGCGGCGGCCTTCGGGGCGACGGCGACGGTGAGCTATCAGCGCAACTATCCGGTCATGGTGAACAGTGCGGCCGAGACAGAGCACGCCGCCGAGGCCGCACGCCGCGTCGCCGGCGCCTGCGCCGAGGCGCCGCTGGTCATGGGCGGCGAGGACTTCGCCTTCATGCTGGAGGAACGCCCCGGCGCCTATATCCTCGTCGGCAATGGCGACACCGCCATGGTCCACCATCCGGCCTATGATTTCGACGACGCCGCGATCCCGGCAGGATGCTCTTGGTGGGCGGAAATCGTCGAGACGCGGATGCCAGCCGCCTGACCACCGGCCCCGCGGGCCCGTCGGGCGGATACGGGGCCGGGCCGGCGAGGGAAGCGTGCTTGCGTCTGCCGGGCGCCGGATCAGTCCTGAAGGATGCCGGGCAGCCGCAGCCCGTGGGCCCGGGCGCAGTCGCGGGCGATGTCGTAGCCGGCGTCGGCGTGGCGCATGACCCCGGTGGCCGGGTCGTTCCACAGCACGCGGGCGAGCCGGGCGTCGGCCTCTGCCGTGCCGTCGGCGCAGATCACCATGCCGGCATGCTGGGAAAAGCCCATGCCGACCCCGCCGCCGTGGTGGAGCGACACCCAGGTCGCGCCCGAGGCGCAGTTGAGAAGCGCGTTCAGCAGCGGCCAGTCGCTCACCGCGTCGGAGCCGTCGAGCATCGCCTCGGTCTCGCGGTTGGGCGAGGCGACCGAGCCCGAATCGAGGTGGTCGCGTCCGATCACCACCGGCGCCTTCAGCTCGCCCTTGCGGACCATCTCGTTGAAGGCAAGGCCGGCGCGGTGGCGTTCGCCGAGGCCGATCCAGCAGATGCGCGCGGGCAGGCCCTGAAACGCGATGCGCTCGCGCGCCATGTCGAGCCAGGCGTGGAGATGCGCGTCGTCGGGAAAGAGCTCCTTCATCTTCACGTCGGTGCGGTGGATGTCTTCCGGGTCGCCCGAGAGCGCGCACCAGCGGAAGGGGCCCACGCCGCGGCAGAACAGCGGGCGGATATAGGCCGGCACGAAGCCCGGGAAGGCGAAGGCGTTTTCCAGCCCCTCCTCCTTCGCCACCTGGCGGATGTTGTTGCCGTAGTCGAGGGTGGGCACGCCCGCGTTCCAGAAGGCGACCATCGCGGCGACATGGGTCTTCATCGAGGCCCGCGCGGCGGCCTCGACCGCCTTCGGGTCGGTCTCCTGCCTCGCGCGCCAGTTGGCGAGGCTCCAGCCCAGCGGCAGATAGCCGTGCACCGGGTCGTGGGCGCTGGTCTGGTCGGTGACGATGTCGGGGCGCGGGCCGCCGGCCTGCATGCGGCGGACGAGTTCGGGAAAGACCTCGGCGGCATTGCCGATCAGCGCGACCGACTTCGCCTCACCGGCGCCGGTCCAGCGGTCGATCATCGCAAGCGCTTCGTCGATGTCGTGGGTCTTGGCGTCGCAGTAGCGGGTGCGGATGCGGAAATCGGCCCGGGTCTCGTCGCATTCGACGGCGAGGCAGCAGGCGCCGGCCATCACCGCCGCGAGCGGCTGCGCGCCGCCCATGCCGCCGAGGCCTGCGGTGAGGATCCAGCGGCCGCGGAGGTCGCCGCCGTAATGCTGGCGCCCGGCCTCGGCGAAGGTCTCGTAGGTGCCCTGCACGATGCCTTGCGTGCCGATGTAGATCCACGACCCTGCCGTCATCTGGCCGTACATCATCAGCCCCTTGCGATCGAGTTCGGCGAAATGCTCCCAGCTGGCCCAGTGCGGCACGAGGTTGGAGTTGGCGATCAGCACCCGTGGTGCGTCGGTGTGGGTGCGGAACACGCCCACCGGCTTGCCCGACTGCACCAGCAGCGTCTCGTCAGCCTCGAGATCGCGCAGGGCGGCGCAGATGCGGTCGAAATCCTGCCAGGTGCGGGCGGCTCGGCCGATGCCGCCATAGACGACGAGCTCGTGCGGATTCTCGGCCACGTCGGGGTGGAGGTTGTTCATCAGCATCCGGAGCGGTGCCTCGGTCTGCCAGCTTCTGGCGCTGATCTCGGGGCCGGTGGGGGGGTAGATGTCGCGGAGGTTGTGGCGCGGGTCGGTCATGCGGGGCCTTTCAGATCGGGGGCGAGGGTGGCGAGCGCATTGAGGATGCGGGCCAGGATCGGGCGTACCCGCTCGGCGCGCTCCGGCGCGAAGGCGAAGGGCGGGCATTCCGTGGCCAGATACGTGCTTTGTGCAAGCTCCATCTGGATCGCGTGGATGCCGCTGGCCGGCTTTCCGTAGTGGCGCGTGGTCCAGCCCCCCTTGAAGCGCCCATTCATGACAGAGGTATATCCCCCGGCATTGACACAGATCTCCTCCACGGCGGCGGCGATGCGGGGATCGCAGCTGGTCCCGTCTGCGGTCCCGATGTTGAAATCCGGTAAGCCGCCTCCAAAGAGGAAGGGGATGCGCGAGCGGATCGAATGGCAGTCGTAGAGGATGGCCACCCCGTGCCGGGAGCGCAGCCGGTCCAGCTCGGCCGCCAGCGCCGCATGATAGGGGGCGTGGAAGGCGGCGCGGCGTCCGGCGATCTCGGCGGCGTCGGGCGGATCGGTCCAGATCGGCCGGCCGTCGAAATCGGTCAGCGGCACGAGGCCGGTGCTGTTCTGCCCCGGATAGAGGCTTGCATCATCGGGCGGGCGGTTGGCGTCGAGGACGTAGCGGTGGAACGTCGCACGCACCACGGTGGCCCCACGCAGCAGCCCGTCATAAAGCCGCTCGACGTGCCAGTCGGTGTCGGTCAGCCGGCGTCCCTGCGGGTTCAGCCGGGCCAGCACCTCGGCCGGCAGGTGGGGGCCGGTGTGCGGCATCCCCAGCACCACCGGCCCGTCGCCGCGGATCACCTCGACCGGCGCGGGCGCGGGAGCGCTCACGCCGGCCCCGCCGCGCGCAGCAGCACCCCCGACCGTACCATCTCGGCCGCGCGCACGATCTCGGGCGCGAGCAGCCGGTCGGCCTCGAGCCGCGGCAGCTCCGCGCGCAGCGCCGCCAGAACCGCGGCAAGCCGCGGCGATGTCGCGAGCGGCGCGCGGAACTCCACACCCTGCGCGGCGCAGAGGGCCTCGACGCCAAGGATCACCGCCAGGTTGTCGACCATCCGCCCAAGCCGGCGGGCGCCATGGGCGGCCATGCTGACGTGATCCTCCTGATTGGCCGAGGTCGGCGTCGAGTCGGTCGCGCAGGGCGTGGCAAGATGCTTGTTCTCGCTCATCAGCGCGGCGGTCGTGACCTCGGCGATCATGTAGCCGGAGTTGAGCCCCGGCTGCGGCGTCAGGAAGGGCGGCAGGTCGTGGCTCAGCGCCGGGTCCACCATCAGCGCGACGCGGCGCTGGGCGATCGCACCGATCTCGGCCAGCGCCAGCGCCAGGATGTCGGCGGCGAAGGCCACCGGCTCGGCGTGGAAGTTGCCGCCCGACAGGATCCGGCCCGGCGCGGGGCCGTCGGGCAGGACCAGCGGGTTGTCGGTGACGGCGTTCGCCTCGATCTCCAGCGTGCGGGCCGCGAAGCCGATCAGGTCGGCGGCCGCCCCCACCACCTGCGGCACGCAGCGGATGCAGTAGGGGTCCTGCACGCGGGCGTCGTCCTCGCGGTGGCTCTCGCGGATCTCCGAGCCTTCCATCAACGCGCGCATCCGGGCGGCGACGGCGATCTGGCCGGGCTGGCCGCGCAGGGCATGAATGCCCGCGTCGAGCGGGGCGTCCGAGCCCATGATCGCATCCGTGGAGAGGCAGGCGGTCACGAGGGAGGTCTCCATCAGCGCCTGCGCCTGCCAGAGCCCGGCCAGCGCCAGCGCGGTGGAGAACTGCGTCCCGTTGATGAGCGCGAGCCCTTCCTTGGGCCCCAGCGCCAGCGGCGCGAGGCCGGCGGCCTCCAGAGCCTCGGCCGCCGGCTGGCGCTGCCCGCCGGCGATCACGTCGCCCACCCCGATCAGCGCCGCCGCCATATGTGCGAGCGGCGCAAGATCGCCCGAGGCGCCGACCGAGCCCTGCACCGGAATGACCGGAGTGATGTCGGCCGCCAGCATCGCCTCGATCAGCGCCAGCACGTCGGCGCGCACGCCGGAGGCACCCCGGCCGAGACTGAGGAGCTTCAGGGCCAGCATCAGGCGGGTGGTGGGCAGGTCGAGCGCCTCGCCGACGCCGCAGCAATGGCTGAGCACGAGGTTGCGCTGCAGCGTCGCCGTGTCCGCCGACGCGATCCGCACAGAGGCGAGCTTGCCGAAGCCGGTGTTCACGCCATAGATCGCGGCCTCACCCCGTGCCGCCGTCGCCACCGCCTCGGCCGCACGCCCCACGCCGGCCCGGGCCGCGGGGTCCAGCCGCGCGGGGCCGCCGCTGCGCCAGAACGCCTCCAGCTCCGCGAGCGTCGTCTCGCCGGGGCGGAGCGTCAGCATTCCGACCCCCCGAACAGCCGCCGATGCAGCGGATTGAAGCCGATCCGCCAGGCCAGCTCTGCCGGCGTCGTCGCGTCCCAGACGGTGAGATCGCCGCGCAGCCCGGCGGCGATGCGGCCGCAATCGGCAAGCCCCAGCGCGCGCGCGGCGTTCACCGTGACGCCGCGCAGCGCCTCGTCGGGCGTCAGGCCGAAGAGGGTGCAGCCCATGTTCATCGCCATGAGGATCGAGGTCATCGGCGAGGAGCCGGGGTTGCAATCGGTCGCCAGCGCCATCGCAACGCCGGCAGCGCGGAAGGCCGCAACGGGCGGCGCCTGCGTCTCGCGCAGCGTGTAGAAGGCGCCCGGCAGGAGCACCGCCACCGTGCCGGCCGCCGCCAGAGCGCGGGCATCCTCCTCGGTTGCATATTCCAGATGGTCGGCCGAAAGCGCTCTGTAGCGCGCCGCCAGCGCCGTGCCGCCGAGATGCGAAAGCTGCTCGGCATGCAGCTTCACCGGCAGGCCGAGTTCGCCGGCGACGTCGAAGACCCGCGCGATCTGGGCGGTGGAAAAGGCGATACCCTCGCAGAACCCGTCCACGGCGTCGACCAGCCCTTCGGCATGGGCGTCCCGCAGCGTCGGCAGGCAGATCTCGTCCAGATAGGCGTCCGGCCGGCCTCGGTAGTCCGGCGGGCAGGCGTGGGCGCCGAGAAAGGTCGTGAGGATGCGCACCGGCCGTTCACGCCCGAGCCGCCGGGCGGTGCGCAGCATCCGCAGTTCGGTTTCCCGGTCGAGCCCGTAGCCGGACTTGACCTCCAGCGTGGTGACGCCTTCGGCGATCAGCGCGTCGAGCCGCGGCAGGGCCTGTTCGAGCAGCGCGTCCTCCGAGGCCGCGCGGGTGCCGCTGACGGTGGCGAGGATGCCGCCGCCCGCGCGGGCGATCTCGGCATAGCTGGCACCCTGCAGCCGCCGTTCGAACTCCTGCGCGCGGTTGCCCGCGAAGACGAGATGCGTGTGACAGTCGATCGGCGCCGGGGTCACCAGTCGCCCGCCGAGATCCTGTCGCGGCCAGTCCGCATGCTCCGCCGGAACCGCAGCCGCCGTGCCGACCCAGACGATCCGCCCGTCCGCAAGGGCCACGGCACCGGCCTCGACCGGGCCGGCCCCGTCGGGCGCATCCAGCGTGGCCAGCCGGCCGTTGGTCAGGAGTTGCCGCTCCACAGGTCCTCCGCGCCCTCAGGCAGCGCTTGCCTCGGGAAATATGTCTGCACATAATCAGGCTGTCAATGCGAGGGTCCGGGCGATGCAGGTGATCTGGGCGGAACGGGCGTTCCTGCCCGAGGGCTGGGCGGAGGCGGTGCGCGTCGAGATCGACTGCGCCGGCCGCATTGCCGGGGTTGCCGCCGGCGCGGCGCCAGCGGGCACCGCCGTGCCGCTCCTGCTGCCGGCGCCGGTGAACCTGCATTCGCATGCCTTCCAGCGCGCGATGGCCGGGTTGACCGAGACGCGGGGCCCCGATCCGTCGGACAGTTTCTGGACGTGGCGCCGGCTGATGTTCCGCTTCCTCGAGACCCTGACACCCGAGGATGTCGAGGCCATCACCGCCTTCGCGCAGATGGAGATGCTGGAGGGGGGTTTCGCCGCCTGTGCCGAGTTCCACTATCTCCATCACCGGCCCGACGGCGCGCCCTACGACGATCCGGCCGAGATGTCGGCGCGGATTGCCGCGGCAGCGGCGCAGAGCGGCATCGGGCTGACGCTGCTGCCGGTTCTCTACCAGTACGGCGGCTGCGACCGCCGACCGCTGGCGGCCGGCCAGCGCCGCTTCGGCAACGACCCCGACGGCTTCGCCCGCCTGCTGGAGGCGGCCGGGCGGCTGCGCGCCGCGCTCCCGGCCGATGCGGGTCTCGGCGTCGCTCCGCACAGCCTGCGCGCCGTGTCGCCGGAGGGGCTGATGGCGGTCGTGGCGCTGGCAGCCGAGGCCGCGGACGGCCCCATCCACATGCATCTCGCCGAACAGACGGCCGAGGTTGCGGAGGTCGAGGCGGCGCTCGGCGCGCGGCCGGTGCGCTGGCTGCTGGGCAACGTCCCGGTGGATGCGCGCTGGTGCCTGATCCACTGCACGCAGATGCTGTCCGACGAGACCGGCGCGCTGGCGGCCACCGGAGCCGTGGCCGGGCTCTGCCCGATCACCGAGGCGTCCCTCGGTGACGGGGTGTTCGACGGCGTGCGCTGGCGCGGCGCCGGGGGCCTTTTCGGCGTGGGCTCGGACAGCAACATCCGCATCGCGCTCGCCGAGGAGTTGCGCAGCCTCGAGTATTCCCAGCGGCTGCGCGACCGGGTGCGCGCGGCACTTGCCACGCCGGATGCGTCCACGGGCAGGGCGCTGTTTGCCAGCGCGCTCGCCGGTGGGGCGCAGGCCGCCGGGCGCCGGTCGGGTGCGATCATGCCGGGTCTGTGGGCCGACCTGCTTGCCCTCGACGCCAGCCACCCGGATCTCGCCGGGCTCTCTGCCGACAGGCTGCTCGACGCCTGGATCTTTGCCGCCGGCGACGGTGCGGTGCGCGAGGTCTGGGCCGCCGGACGGCACGTGGTGCGCGAGGGCCGCCATGTCGCCCGCACGGCGATCACGGCACGCTACCGGAGCGTGCGGATCCGGCTCGCCGATGCGCTCTGACGCCGCCCCGGCCGGCTGGCAGGCGATCCGCGACGCCGCGCTGGAACGGCTGCGCAGCGGTGCCTGGGCTCCAGGCGAGCTGATCCCGAACGAGGCCGAACTCGCCGCGGAATTCGGCTGTGCGCGGGCCACCGTGAACCGCGCCTTGCGCGATCTCGCCGAGGCCGGCTGGCTCGACCGCCGTCGCCGCGCCGGAACCCGGGTGGTGCCCCATCCCGTCCGCAAGGCGACGCTGACCATCCCGGTGATCCGCCATGAAGTCGAGGCCGGCGGCGCCCGCTATAGCCATCGGCTGTTGTCGATTGCGCGGGCCGTTCCGCCCGCGGCCGTGCGCGCGGCGCTCGGCCTGCCATGCGCCCGCCGCCTGCTGCATCTGGTGACCCTGCATCTTGCCGACGCCGTGCCCCATGCGCATGAGGATCGCTGGATCGACACCGACGCCGTCCCGGGCATTGACGGCTTCGATCCCGAGGCGGTCAGCGCCAACGAGTGGCTGGTCGGACGCGTCCCCTACACCGAGGGCCGGCTGGTGCTGGGCGCCGAGGTCGCGGCGCCGGAGATGGCGCGGCATCTCGGCTGCCCAGAAGGCGCCGCGCTCCTGACGCTGGAGCGCAGCACCTTCCTGCACGACCGCGCGATCACCTGGGTCCGGCTCTGCCACGCGCCCGGACACCGGCTGACCACCAGCTTCTGATCCGACCGCCCATCGCTTGGCAGGCGCCTGCCCGTCTCTGTCGGCGGGACGCCGGCCGTCCGACCGGTAAATCCGCCCCGCTGCGGCACTTTCGGGGCGCCCGGATCAGGATTCGGCGCTCCCGACCCCGGCGAATCCGGTCCGCCCCGCGAGTCCGGCTCGGCCGGACCGCATGCCGAAGCGGACGGGCCTGGCCTGTCCGCGCCCCGTTTCGTCACGTCCTTGTGTGCGTGCGACGGCAATCTGGCGGGGAGGCCGCCTCGCCCGCAGGTCGGTTGACGGCTATGGTTGCGAGCGGGACCCGGTCGGGCACGGCTCTGCCATCAGGCCCGGCGGAGCGGGACGCGTACGGTCGCCATCACGGAGCGGGACCTCCCGCGACGACCATGGGAGAGGGGCCCGAGAGACGGCCGGGCGGCCTGCAGGAGACACCAGCGCCGCCGCAAGCGGGCCGGCGCCGACAACGGAAACCGGAGCCGGCCGCGGAGCCGAAAGCGGAAAGCGGAAAGCGGAACCCATGTCGACCTTGCGCGCCCTCCTCGCCGTGTTTCTCCGCTTCAGGCGGGGATCCGGGTCGCAGGCGAGCGCATCCGGAACACCGCGCGCGCCCGCTATCCGGCGCCTTCTCCACCTGACCGGCGTTGGCATCGGGAGGAACGACCCGCTGCAAGGCACCGAAGCAGGGCACGCACCTGAGGCCGCACCGGGCAAGGCCGCAGCCGCATGGAGCGTCCACGCGCCGCTGCGGGTTCTCGCGATGCTCTGCCTCGCGATCACCTTCGCGGCCTGCGCTCCGCGCGGCGACATGGCCGTGGTGCCCGAGGCCGCGGCCACGGCCACCGCGACCCGCAGCGTCTTCGTCGGCACCAACCGGGCGATCGAGGCCGATGGCCGTTTCGGGCCGGAGCGCAGCGAGGAGATGCGGTTCCTGCGCTACGACATCGCCGTGCCGCCCGGGCACCGGCCCGGCGAACTGCGCCGACCCAGCCGCGGCCGGACCCCCGACCCGACGCGCGAGTTCGTCGCCACCGACATCGAGACCTTCGGTGACGGTGGTGCCTTTCGCGGCGGACTGCGCGCAGCACTCGCCGAGCAGCCGCGGGGCAAGCGTGAGGCGGTCGTCTTCGTGCACGGCTACAACACGCGCCACGCGGAAGGGATCTACCGCTTCGCGCAACTCGCCCATGACATCGAGATGCCGGGCGTTGCGGTGCATTTCGCCTGGCCGTCGGCTGGGCAACCGCTGGTCTATGCCTACGACCGCGATTCGGCGCTGTTTGCCCGGGACGAGATGGAGACACTGCTCTCCGAGGTCGCGGCCGCCGGGCCGGAGCGGATCGTGCTCGTCGCCCATTCCATGGGCTCGCTCCTGACGATGGAGGCGCTGCGCCAGCTCGCCCTGACCGGCCGGAAGGATCTCCTCGACCGGATCGCCGGGGTGGTGCTGATCTCGCCCGACATCGACATCGACGTCTTCCGAAAGCAGGCGGGACGCATCGAGTCCCTGCCGCAGCCCTTCCTCGTCATCACCTCGCAGGGCGACCGGGCGCTCGCAATCTCGTCGCTGCTGGCGGGGCGTCACGCGCGTCTCGGCCGCATCCGCGACCTGTCCGAAGTGGCCGACTTCGACGTCACCGTGGTGGATGTTTCGGCCTTCACGGGCGGGTTGGGGCTTGGGCATTTCGCGCTGGCGACGTCGCCGTCGCTGATCCGCATCGCCGCTGCGATCGACGACATCCACGACGCCTTCGGACGCGAACCGTCGGCCAGTCCCGGGCTGCTGCCGGGCACCATCATGACCGTCCGGCGCGCGACCGAGGTCGTTCTGGATCCGTTCGACGGAACGGCTCAGGACAGTCGATAGCGCCCCGGCCAAGGGCAGGGTCCACCCCGCTCGATACCTCGTCGCAGGAACGGCTCTGGCGACCGGAACGGGCCGGGTAGTTCCCGGCGTGCTGGTGGCGCCGTGCCTCGGACGGCTTACCGCCGCGGGAGCCGCAAAAAAGCAGACCCCGGGATATGCGAGCCAACGTGAGGTGTCGCCGGGTGGGAGGCAGGGCGTCTACCGTCGTCCTCTGCGCAGCCCGGTGCGCCGGGCGTGGGCAAGGCCGCCCATGAATGCGCCAAAACTGCTGCGGTGATCCGGGCCCGCGCACGGCCTGTCAGAGGGGAGGAGACAGAATGAAACGGTATCTCATCGGCACGGTATCCATGGCCGCGCTCGCCTTCGGCTCGGCGGCGGCGGCCGAGAGCATCAAGATCGGGCTTCTGGTGGTGCAGGAGGGCACCTTCGCCGAGGGTGGCACCGACGGCATCCGAGGCTTCGAGCAGGCGCTGGCGAACTATGACAACGAGATCAACGGGATCCCCATCGAGTGGGTGATGGCGCCGACCGATGCCACGCCGGACACGGCCGTCCGCCAGGCGCGTCGGCTGATCGAGCAGGACGGGGTCGATTTCATCATCGGGCCGCTGTCGGGCTCGGAAGGGGTGGCGCTGCGCGACTTCGCCAAGACGGTGCCGGACGTCACCATCATCAACGGTGCCTCCGGTGCCTTCGAGACGACCTTCGTCGATCCGGCCGAGAACTTCTTCCGCTTTCACACCGACGGGCTGCAGTGGGGCGTGGGGCTGGGCCAATATGTCCATGACGACCTCGGCTGGACCCACATCGCCACGATCGCCGCCGACTATGCCTTCGGCTACACCAACTTCATGGGCTTCGCGGCCGACTTCTGCATGGCCGGCGGCACCATCGTCGAGCGCTTCTGGGTGCCGCTGGGGGCCTCGGACTTCGGCGGCGTCATCGCGGCGCTGCCCGTCGACATCGACGCGATCTATCTGGGCCTCGGCGGCACCGACGCGATCAACTTCCTCAACCAGTTCGAGCAGGCCGGCGAGGCCACCAACCTGATCGGCGGCTCGATCCTGGCCGACCAGACGGTGCTGACCGCGCGCGGCCGGGCCAAGGATGCGCTGATCGGCACGCCCACCTCCGGGCCCTTCTCGGACGACAACCCCGACGAGGCGTGGACGGCCTATGTCGCCGAATACCGCGAGATGTTCCCCGACGGTTTCTCGACGCCGACGATCTTCGGGGTGCTCTACCACATCTCCACCCTTGGCGCGCTGGCCGGGCTGGAGGCCGTGGGCGGCGATCTGAGCGACGGGCAAGCGGCGTTCCGCGAGGCGATGCAGAACCTGGAGTTGGACACGCCGATCGGCATGATCACCCTGGATGAGAACCGCCAGGCCATCGGGCCGGTGTTCGTCAACGAGGTGGTCGAGAACCCCGACGGCACGCTGACCAACACCATGAAGGCGCGCTTCGACGGGGTCAGCCAGACGCTGGGAATGTCGATCGAAGAGTTCGAGGCGCTCGGGATGCCTGGTCGCGACACACCCGACTGCGACGGGCTCAGGGGCTGAGCGCATCCGCCGGGCCGGCCCGCGCTGGCCGGCCCGGCGCTACGGCCTCCCGCGGCGGTCTGGGGTTGCGGAGGGTTCGATCTCGAAGCCAAGGCGCCGCCGGCCGGAGTTCTCCGCCGGCGCCGCCCCGACCTACGGCCGCGCTAACGCCGCCCGCGCCCGTCCGCACCGGGGCAGGCTGGGCTGGCAGCAAGGGCCCCGGGCTGCGGTGGCGCCATGTCGCTCATCACCTACGTCACCCGCATTCACTTCGCCGACCGCGTCATCGAGG
>PUNI01000391.1 GCA_003551745.1 Paracoccaceae bacterium
CCCTGGTAAGGCGGTAGAGTTTGCGAGGATGAGCATCATGGTGGTCGTCGGTTTCTTCCTGTAAGATTGAGCGTTCTTCTTCACCAGTTAGCTCCACCCACTCAAGCTGCTTCAGGTAATGAAAGTATCGCCTGAAGCTGTGATAGCGGGCCTTGACTAGCTTGTAGGGGATGCGGTGGAAGTGCCGTTCCACCAGTCGAGCGTATTCTTCTTCGCTATAAGGCTCGAGTCGTTGCCTTATGCGTTTTTCCTGTTCGCGGGCAACAGTGTCCTCGGCGTATGCCCGGTGCACGGCTCGCTTGTAGTGAAACCAGATATCTGTCTGGCAGGCGCCTTTTCGGGGATCAACGGCCGCCGCGCCCTGTGGGCCGCGCCCCAAGAGAAACTCCTTGATAAACCAGCCACAGCCGAACGCCCGGATGTAGCCCCCGCGCGACGGTCTTACTATCGCCATGTCGCAATTCTCCTGTCAGCCAAAGTACATGGATGCTGCTCGGTACATATCATCTGCTGTCAATCCTCGACGGTTGATGAGATGAAGCGGCAGATAGCCCTTGAAGTCTTTTATCCGGCGGTCCATTAGCCTGGCAAAGTAATTGGAGGCCTCGGCTGTCACCGGAACGTCATAGGTCTGCTCGCAGTATTGTCTTAACTTCTCGCTGTCGACTGCGTCCCAGATCTTGAGCTTGGCAGTCGGTGTCACCGCTGGCAGCACCACATCAATGACTGGCTTGAGTCGCTCTTTCTTCTCCGGCCCCAACGTTTCTCTGAGAAAACCTCTTACCATTGCTCCTATGACTGTCATGAAACCCAGCGACATCCCGCACGAGAAGAGGGCGTCCATTACCTGCTGTATGTCGTATCTGGTAATGCGCCAGTCCTCCAATGCCCGGGCCATCTCCATAAAAACGCCTATCTGCTGTGGTTGATGGCTCATCTCACCTTGGAGGCTGTAAGGGGCATCTGTCATCTCAGTATGTTCCATAGTTGCGCAACGCCGTAGCGGTCCTGTAGTCGTCGTTTGGCTTCATTGAAATCCCGGTCATTCCATTCAGGCAAGGCTTTGAGTATGCCATGGTGCCCCCGAAAGAAGTGCCTTACGTCATTGGGGAAGGCAAACTTGCGAATAGGCGTCGGCCCGTAGTCGTGGAAGAAGAGGTACAGGTAGTCCTGTTTGCCCAGTAGCAGGAAGGCTTCCTGGACAAAGGGGCCGGTCTCACCATAGAAGTTGAACCATATCTCGTAGATGGTCGTCAAGGGGCGGAAGTCAGCCATCACTATGACTGGCATTATGCGGCGACCGGCGATTTCCATGCCGATGCTTCCCGCCTTCCATAGTACCCGCACCCGCTCTGGAAGAGGCGCTACGTCTGCCCTGTGTTCTCTAGCCATAAATACGACAGCTCGGGCGCCGGCAACGAGGGCGACGTCCCATATGGCCAAACCGTAGGGCACCCGCTCGAGGAACTGCCAGGAATACTGCTCTGCTACACTCTGTGAACTCGTCTGCCTATCTGTGCTTGCCATTGAATCGTCCTGCCAGGGTAGTATCGGTCGATCTCCGGAACTACAGGGCCGGAGGCGGTCTGAGTCGGTGTGCCGGTAAACGGCGACAGCCAGGGGGTTCTTTCAATGTCCTCGACGATAGCTTTGATCAGAACAAATGGTATCTCATCACCGCGAGCGGTGAAGATGACGCTATCTTCAGGCATATATTCAATATGCTCCGCTGCCTCGTGAAGCGTCCTGAATCCATTCAAGATGTCCCGGTAGACAGCCTTCCTGGAGTCACTTAGTGATGGAGTGGGCCACGTGTCATGTTGGTGTCGCGCAATCAGCCGGTCCAGCATAGCGACCGTTCCCCGCCCTAGCTGGTCTCTATGGTGCATCGTATGTCACCTCAGCCTGGCTCTCCGGGCTTCGATAAGCCTTCTAGCCTCTCGCTCTACACAGTCCACGTCGCCGTATGGGCAGACTGCCTCAGCTAACTTGGCTGCCCACATACCGTATTCGTCTGCTATTCTTCGCAGGTCCTCAAGAGGGATCGTCTGGGGGACCATAGCCAGAGTCGACTCTATCTCTGCTAACTTGTCGAGCATTGTCGTGGACACCCTTCGTATGGCATCAAGGTTTTGCCTCAACACCTTCTCGTCTCTTGCCCATAGAGCAACGTATGGAAAGGATCTGGTGCCGGTATCGAATCCATAGTGCGCGCCTACCACATAGGCAGCGCTTTCGGCGATGGTCTCGGCGTCCGCTCTTGGTATGCGGAACACTCCCTCGGAGTAATGATGTGCAACCTCATGCAGTAACGACTTCAGCTGTTGTGCCCTCGGCTCTTCAGGGCGTATCCAAACCCGGTTGGGTGGTGAGTACTGCCCTTTGATCCCAGGATCCTGATGCGGCCTTGACTCAAAGCTAACCTCGAGTCCCTGCGCCCTGGTCAGCGCCATCGTCTTGGCGAACAGTTCTTCATCTACCTCGATAGTTAAGACCGGCACCTCGAACTCAGGGAGAGGCTTCCCCTCCGTCTGGGAGATATCGAAGACATAAACCACCTTGAACCACGATGGGTCCTCCAGCGGCGCCTCTACTTCTATCCTTCTGCCACCCCAGGCGCGCACCTGCCGTTCCGCTTCCCATTTGCTGGGAAACGAGTCGAGAAGGGTGACAGGTCGGTAACCCTCAGCGGTGCGCGTCATGTAGACGCCCCACTCGCGGTTGATCCGCCTCACCGTCCACTGCGCGCCGTCCCTGCGCTCCCAAAGGGCCTCCTTGGCCGGAAAGACCGGGGCCTGGATAGCTATGCCGCTCTCTCCTCTTTTGACATACCGCCCCAGCTCCTTCCAGGTGACAAAGCCGGCGACCTTGGTGGCGTCAGGCCTCTGGAGCATTATCAGTATCTGGTTGCCGAAGCTGTAGTCGTGGAATTTGGACATGGTTTGCAGAAAGAGGCGGAAATTCCTGTCCTCATGGATCGTCTTCACGCCCTCCTCGAGCTTCTTGGCCACTTCTTCAACGCTGTACCGGCGCTCCGGAACCACCGCAGGGAGCGTCATCAAGCTGTATTCGGGCAGAGGGTCTTTGACCCACCAGATGAGATGGCGGTACTGTGGCGGCATTGGCTCGCCGCCCTCAATGAGCACCTGGGGAACACGCTCGACTCGGCTCTCCCATCTTGCCCACAGGGTATCCAGGAGCTGTTGCGCTGACTCTTTCTCTCGCCAATAAGGGATGTGGGTCCACTCCCCCATCTTCCTGGAACTGAGATGAAATTCTGCCCAGGCAGCAGCAGCCCATCTCGGGACCGTGATTTTTCGCTTGTCATTCTTGAAGCGTTCAATGAGATATTGTTCGGCGAAAGCATACTTCTGAGCGTCACCATATGCGGTTTTGAGAGGCTTAGACTGGGGCGCAATATAGTGCCTGGAGCTTCGTGGCTCGGTCTGGGGAAGGAGAGGCTTCGGCTCCATGCTGTCGACCAGCACCTGCTTCACCAGTCCAAACATGATCCCCGTGAGTATAAGCCCCATGCCGAAGGCAATGACATCATGCATCTGCTGCTGAATACGGTAGTCCATTACCATGTTGCACCCTTCATTACTGCGTCAAAGGCCTCCAAGTGAGTGAGCCGCACTACTTCGCCGGCTATCCTGGTCATGTGGGCGCTGTGCTTTTCCTCAAGGTCCTCAGCCTGCGAGGTGTGGTGGGCCAGTTCGTGAACTATGGCATCTACCGTTGTGTGGCCCCGCTCCAGTGTGGCCAGGTCGAGGAAGATCTCGGTGGTAGCGCGGTTGTACATGCCGGCTGTCCTCACCCTGTCGCTGGCCGGCGGGATGATGGAGGCATGTACCGCCCGCACCGTTCTCCCGGTTATCAAGGGTGTAATCTGGTCCACGATTTCCCGGGCCAGCGTGAGATGAGCTCGCTGCCTGGCGGTGAGCCTTGCATCCGGGATGATCTCAGCCTCCCGGAGCCTTTCGGCGCTGGCGTCGATGATGTCTTTGTCTGTGGTGATGGCCAAACTCAGGGCATCCTTAACTATCCAGCGCACGCTGTGAGGAGTGTAGCCCAGATGTCTCACCATATTATCCCAGCGGTCCGACGTTCTGATGACGGCATCATCCCCGAATTCCAGCCTCCAGGCCTGCCGCCAGGCCGAGGCGTTTTCCTTAACAAACTCAGAGTAACGCTTGCCCGTTCTCGGCTCTTTGCCCATCGCCCAGTCGTTCATGTGAACGTTGTTGGACTCGTCGGTCGTGATTATGGGCGGGTCGTGCATCATGCGCAGGAAGTCCCTTATGAGGTCAACCCTGGTCACACAGCACCAGAGCCGGCCGGCATCGGCCCACATGTCCGATTCACTGACCGGGCCGTGGCGATCGGGAGCCATGCCAAAGCCCCACAGGTTATAGCTATAAGGTGATGTGATGTCTGTCACATAGATGTCGCGGGCATAGATCCTGGAGGCTACTGTATAAGCGCGGTTGATGAGCTGGTTGAATCGCCTTACCGGCTCCAGGAGAGGGCTCGGGGCTTCTGCCAGGATCGCCTCCCTGGGGAGGTTTACGGCAAACATGTCCCTGAAATCGGAGCCGAAGTATCCAATGATGTGAAACCTGGTACCAGCTTTTATGCCGTTGGGCCGCCACAGGGCAGCCAGGACCTCGGCCAGGCCGTTGACCTTCTGCTCCAGAAAAACAATCCAGAGCTCCCGACCCACTGTATCGATGTGGACGGAGTGTCCCATACGCAGCAGGGCAAGCGACGCTATCTTCATCCCTTCCCCGAACTTACCCCGGGCATAGTCAGGCTTGAGCTTGGGCGGTCCCAGGAGAAAGTCGGCCACGGCCACCCCTCTTCCGGGGTCAGCTATCCACAGCCCATTACCATCATAGCCGGAGCGGTAGGCTTCGGCTTCATCAAGGGCGTTCTGGACAATGTCTCTAATCGCCTCCC
>PUNI01000577.1 GCA_003551745.1 Paracoccaceae bacterium
CGCGAGCCGGTCGAGCAGCTGGCGCTGCGGCCAGTCGAGCCGGGCCTCCAGCGCCGTCGCGAGGTCGAGCGCGGCGAGATCGGCGGCGGTCCGGACATCGGCGAGATGCGGCAGCAGCCAGGTTTGGGCCGTCTCCAGAAGCGCGGCGTCGGAGAGGTCTGGCAGGTCGCTGCCCTGGCTGCGCAGGAGCGCCACGCGGGCCTGCAGCCGCCGGGCCGCCGCGCCCAGTCCGCAGGCCTCGAGCCCCAGCGCCCGCACCCCGTCGAGGGCGGCGCGGGCCCGGGCCTCGGGCGGCGCGTCGGGCCACGGCGCCTCGGCCAGCACCAGCGCGTCGAGCCGGGTCTCGATGCGCGCCCGGACCCGGTTCTCGCGGGTCGACCATGCGCAGGTCTCCACCCGCCGGATCCGGTCACCGAACAGTGCCTGCAACTCGTCATCGCTCAGTTCGGCCGCCTGGCGGATGCGGGCCTCGCGCGGATCGCCGTCGAGATCGGTCGCGACGATCAGCCTGGCGCCGGCGAGCGGGTCGTCCGCATCCATCCGCGCACCCTTGCCGCCAGAGAGCAGCCAGCGCGGCGCCGTCCCCGAGCGGCGCAGCGCGATCCGGTCCGGGTAGGCCAGGGCCGCCATCGCCGCAGGCGAGAGATCGGCGTCATGGTTCGTCGCCTCATGCGGGACGAGCCGCGCCAGCCGGTCCGCCTCGGCGCGGATGGCGGCCAGCGGCCCTGCGTCGCCGTTGCGCCGGCCTGCCAGAGCGTCCAGGCGCAGCGTCAGGTCGGCCGAGGCCCCGCGCAGAGGATCGCGGGCCTCCACCAGTGCGGCCAGCGGCGCCGCACGGCGCCCGGCGACAAGCAGCATGTGCGCCAGCCGCGGATGCAGCGGCAGCGCGCCCATCGCGCGGCCATGCGCGGTGATGCGCCCGGCCGCGTCGAGCGCGCCGAGCCCGCGCAGCAGCGCCCGCGCCTCGGCCAGCGCCGCCGCCGGCGGCGGGGGGAGGAAGGCCAGCCCGGCGCCGTCGACCGCCCCCCAGGCGGCCAGTTCCAGCGCGAGGCCGGCCAGATCGGCTGTCTCGATCTCGGGCGGCGCGAAGGCGGGCAGCGCCCCCTCCTCGCCCTTCGTCCACATCCGGAAGCAGAGGCCCGGCGCCACCCGCCCGGCGCGGCCGCGGCGCTGGTCGGCCTCGGCCTGGCTGACCCGCTCGGTCACCAGCCGCGACATGCCCGAGACCGGGTCGAAGCGGGCCCGCCGCGCGCGCCCGGCGTCGACCACCACCCGGATGTCCTCGATGGTCAGCGAGGTCTCGGCGATGGCGGTGGCCAGGACGATCTTGCGTGCTGCAGGGTCAGGCGCGATCGCTGCGCGTTGATCGGCGAACGGCAACGCGCCGTAGAGCGGGCGCAGCAGGCAGCCTGCCGGCAGGCGCGGGGTGAGGGCCGTCGCCGCGCGCCGGATCTCGGCCGCGCCGGGCAGGAACGCCAGGACCCCGCCCTCGCTAGCCGCCAGGGCCTCCAGCACCAGATCGGCGGCGGCGTTCGCGATGCGGGTGCCGGGACCGAGCGGGCGTGGCAGATATCGCGTCTCCACCGGAAAGGCGGTGCCCGCGGCGGTGACGATCGGCGCGTCGTCCATCAGCGCGGCGACCGGGGCGGCGTCGAGCGTGGCCGACATCACCAGAAGTGCCAGATCCGGGCGTAGGGCCGCCCGCGCCTCCCAGGCCAGCGCAAGGCCCAGATCGGCATGCAGGGAGCGTTCGTGAAACTCGTCGAAGATGACCGCGCCGATGCCCGAAAGCCCCGGATCGGCCTGCAGCATGCGGGTCAGGATGCCCTCGGTCACCACCTCGATGCGGGTGTTGGCAGATCGGCGCGCCTCGCCGCGGATGCGGTAGCCGACGGTTCGGCCAACGGGCTCTCCCAGCGTCTCGGCCATGCGCTCGGCGGCGGCCCTGGCGGCGAGCCGGCGCGGCTCCAGAACTACGATCCGCCCGGCGATCTGGGCCAGCAGCGCCAGCGGCACCCGCGTGGTCTTGCCCGCGCCCGGCGGGGCCTGCAGCACCGCCCGGCCCGCCCTTGCCAGCGCCGCAGTCAGCTGCGGCAGAACGGCGTCGACGGGCAGCGGCGGTCCGGGCAGGGCGGGCGATGCGCACATGGGGCGGCTTATCGCGGCAAACCGCCCGCGGGGCCAGAGCTGGGCGGCAGGCCGGGTCGCGCCCTCTGTATGGGCCGCTCTGGACGGGGCGGGCCGGAGCGGGCAGGAAGGAGCGAGGCGAGGGAGCGGGCGATGGATACAGCCGATCTGGCCGCGCGGGTGCTGGCCGGTGAACGCAGGGCGCTGGCCCGCGCGATCACGCTGGTGGAAAGCGGCCGCGCCGATCACCGCGTGGCGGCGGCCGATCTTCTGGCGCGCACCGCCGCTGCGGGCCGCGAGGCGCTGCGGCTGGGGCTTTCGGGCACCCCGGGGGTGGGCAAGTCGACCTTCATCGAGGCCTTCGGGATGCGGCTCGTCGCGCAGGGCCTCAGCGTCGCCGTGCTGGCGGTGGACCCGTCCTCGGCCCGCTCGGGCGGCTCGATCCTCGGCGACAAGACGCGGATGGAGCGGCTGGCACGCGAGCCGCGCGCCTTCATCCGACCCTCGCCCAGCCAGACCCAGCTCGGCGGCATCGCCCGGCGCTCGCGCGAGGCGGTCGCGCTCTGCGAAGCGGCGGGGTTCGACGTGGTGCTGGTCGAGACAGTCGGCGTCGGCCAGTCGGAAACCGTGGTCGCCGAGGTCTCGGACGTCTTCGTGCTGCTGCTCGCGCCGGCGGGCGGTGACGAGTTGCAGGGCGTGAAGCGCGGCATCATGGAGGTGGCCGATCTGATCCTCGTCAACAAGGCCGACGGCGAGCTGGAAGCCGCGGCCCAGCGCACGAGGGCCGATTACGCCGGCGCGTTGCGGCTGCTGCGCCGACGCCCGCAGGACCCGGAGGGCTTTCCCAAGGCGCTGTGCGTGTCTTCGATGACGGGCGCGGGCCTCGCCGAGGCCTGGGACGAGATCGGCGTCCTGGCCGGGTGGCGCAAGGCCGAGGGCCACTGGCAGGCGCGCCGGGCCGCGCAGGCGCGACACTGGTTCGAGGAGGAGGTGCGGCAGGGCCTGCTCGCGATGCTGCGCGACGATGCCGGCGCGCGGACGCGGATGGCGCGGCTCGGCCGCGCCGTGGCCGAGGGTCGGGCGGCGCCGGCGGCCGCGGCGGCCGAGGTTCTGGCAGCGTTCCGGGCCGGCGACGCGGAAGCGCTTGACGCCTCTGCCGGCGTGCCGTAACAGCCCGCCTCGGGTTGCGCGGGGGCCTTCGGGTGCCCCTGCCGGTATTTGCACGGGGATGAGAACGATGTCGCGCGTCTGCGAACTGACGGCCAAGGGGCCGATGAGCGGCCACAACGTGAGCCACGCCAACAACAAGACGAAGCGGCGCTTCCTTCCGAACCTCAACGAGGTCTCGTTGATGTCGGAGACGCTGGGCCGCAGCTTCCGCTTGCGCATCTCGGCCGCCGCGCTGCGCTCGGTCGATCACCGCGGCGGGCTTGACGCCTTCCTCGACAAGGCAGCCGACGCCGATCTCTCGCCGAAGGCTCTGCGCATCAAGCGCGACATCGCCAAGGCGCGCACCGCCGCCGCCCCGCAGGACGCCGCCTGACCGCAGCGCCTAAGCAGAATCGCGCCCGGCCTAGCCCCGCCCATGGGCGGGGCTTTCGTTTGTTCGGAAGGTCTCACAGCCCTGCGACATTTTCGACAGGGATTGCGCCCGCGCTTTCTCCGAGGCCCTGCGTCCCGCAAGGCTTCCAGTCGTGGAACGTTGGCCGATCCCCGGGCTGCTGCCCTGTCTGCTGGCCATAGCGCTGGCGATCGCCGGCGTGCAGGCTACGGCCGTCCATCCCGGCCCGGCCGGCGGAATGCTGCCGGGCGATCTCTGCGCCGCGGTGCCGGCCGGCACGGGCGACGGGGAGGGGCCGGCGGCGCATTGCGCCGACTGCATCCTCGGTCTCGTCGCGCTGCTGCCGGCGCCGGCTGCCGGCGCGCGCCGCGCGGCCCGGCCTGCCCGGCGCAGGCCGGTTGCGCGCGGCTGGCCCGCCCGGCGGCCAAGACTTGCTGTCCGCGCACGGGCGCCGCCGCGGGTGGCATGACCCGACGCATGGCACCCCATCAACAGCAAGGACAGACCGATGAACAGGATCTTCGCGGCGGCAACGGCCGCCTGTCTTCTCGCCCTCCCCGGTGCGGCGCCCGCCCATGACCATGGCCAGGATGACGGCCGGATCCATGTGGAGGCGCCCTTCGCCCTGATCTCGCCCGCCGGCAACAGCGGTGCCGTGTTCATGGTGATCGAGAATCCCGGGCCGGACGACGACCGGCTGGTGGCCGCCAGCAGCCCGGTGGCCGCCAGGGTGGAGCTGCACACCCATGAAGAGGACGCCGCCGGCGTCATGCGCATGATCGAGGTCGAGGAGGGCTTCGCGATCCCCGCCGGCGGCGCGCACCGCCTGGAACGCGGCGGCGATCATGTCATGCTTATGGGCCTTGCCGAACCGCTCGCCGAGGGCACGGTGGTGACGGTGACGCTGAGTTTCGAGAGCGCGGGCGAGGTGATCGTCGAGGCGCCGGTCGGCGCGCCGGCGGGCGGGCATGGCGCGGGCGATCACGGGCATCACGGCCACACCCACGACAGCGAGACTCACGGCGACTGATCGGCACCGGCCGCGCGACCGGGCCGGTCAGGCCGGCGTCGCCACGCGGCCGCGGCGGCGCCGGCAGTCCCCCGGCGGCGCGCCATCCGAGGTGAAACCGGCCGCGCCGCAGACCCGGCATCGCCAGCCGACCAGAGTCTCCTGTCGCGCGGACTGCGCCGCGCGCTGCCAGCGGCAGGGCAGCAGGACGCCGTCGCCGGCTGCCGGTGCC
>PUNI01000170.1 GCA_003551745.1 Paracoccaceae bacterium
ACCGGGCCGCCGCACCGGGCCGCCGCACCGGGCCGCCGCACCGGGCCGCCGCACCGGGCCGCCGCACCGGGCCGCCGCACCGGGCCGCCGCACTGGGCCATTGACGCCACCGGTGCTCTCGGAAAGGATCGGCCCAGCATGACCGAGACGGTTCACTTCCCCTATGTCCGCTCCCCGGACCAGGATGCGGTGTCGGCCGTGCGGCATCCGGTCGTGGTGGCCGGGGCCGGGCCCGTCGGGCTGGTCTCGGCGCTGGATCTGGCGCAGCAGGGCGTGCCCGTCGTCATCCTCGATGACGCCGACACGGTCAGCCGCGGCGCGCGCGCCATCTGCTTTTCCCGGCGCACCCTCGAAGTGCTCGACAGGATCGGCTGCGGTGCCGAGGCGGCCCGGCGCGGGGTGGCGTGGAACACCGGGATCATCCATTTCGGCACCGCCGAGACCCACCGGTTCGAACTGTCGCCCGACGCCGGCGACCGCTATCCCGCCTTCGTCAACCTTCCCCAGTTCGCGCTGGAGGAGATCCTCATCGGCCGCCTGCGCGCGCTGGCGGCCGAGGGCACGGCGATCGAGCTGCGCGGCCGCCACCGCATCTCGGCCGTGGGCGTGCACGCCGACCATGTGCGTCTCGAGATCGATACGCCCGAGGGCCCGTACAGCCTGCAGGCAGACTGGCTGATCGCGGCCGATGGCGCGAACTCGCCGGTGCGCCGGATGCTGGGGCTCGAGTTTCCGGGCCGCGCCTATGACGACGTGTTCCTGATCGCCGATATCCAGATGGAGGCCGACATCGGCACCGAACGGCGGTTCTGGTTCGATCCGCCCTTCAACCCGGGCCAGTCGGCGATGCTGCACCGGCAGCCCGACGATCTCTGGCGGATCGACCTGCAGCTGGGCCCCGGCGTGGATGCCGCCGTCGAGCAGGACCGCGGCCGGGCCGAGGCGCGACTGCGGACAATGATCGACGCGATCCTCGGGCCGGACGTCGTCTTCACGGTGCGCGATGCCGCCATCTACAGCTATCACTGCCGCCGGATGGAGCGCTTCGTGCATGGCCGGGTGCTGTTTGCCGGCGACGCCGCGCACCAGCTCTCGCCCTTCGGGGCGCGGGGCGCCAACAGCGGGATGCAGGATGCCGACAATCTCGGCTGGAAACTGGCCGCCGTGATCCGCGGCGCGGCCCCGGCCGAATTCATAGAGAGCTACAACTGGGAGCGCGTCTGCGCGGCCGACGAGAATCTCGTCTTCTCCTCCCGCGCCAGCGACTTCGTGACCCCGAAGTCTCAGGCCAGCCGGCTGCTGCGCGACGCGGTGCTGGCGCTGGCGCGGCGGCAGCCCTTCGCCCGGCCTATGGTGAACTCGGGGCGCCTGTCGGTGCCCTCCGTCTATGACGACGGCCCCCTCAACGGCCCCGATGCCGAGGGGCTGCCGGAGGCCACGCGGCCCGGGGCGCCGGCCTGCGATGCCGATCTCGGCGAGGGCTGGCTGCTCGACCATCTGGGCGGACGCTTCGTGCTGCTGGCGATCGATGCGCAGCCACCCCGGGGCCTGCCGGCCTCGCTCGAGACGCTCACGGTATCCACCACAGACAGCGCGCATCTGGCCGAGCGCTATCTGGGCGCGGCCCCCTCGGCCCTCTATCTCGTCCGCCCCGACCAGCACGTGGCCGCGCGCTGGCGCACGGCCGACGCCGCCTCCGTGAAACTCGCCCTCGCCATCGCCAGCGGCCGGACAGGTGCTGCATGAGCAAGCTCGTCACCACGCCCAACATTCCCGACTCCGACGGCTTCTACGCCCAGCTTCTGGCGGTTCACGAGGAACTCGACCCCGCCCAGAGTGCGGCGCTCAACGCGCGCCTGATCCTGCTCCTGGCCAACCACATCGGCGACCGCACGGTGCTGAACGAAGCGCTGCAGGAGGCCGCGCAGACCGGCGACTGAGCCCGCTCAGGGCCGGCGCGGCCTGAGCGGGACGCGGCCCTCCTCGGTCAGCAGCCAGACCTCGCGGCCCTCGACGGCCACGGCAGTGAGCGGCCCGCCATAGCCGGCGCGGGTGTCGATGTTCACGCGGTTGCCGAGGTGTTCGGGCGCGTCGATGGCGGTGTGGCCATGCACCACCAGAAAGCCGTGGTCGGCAGTCTCCGACAGGAAAGGCTCGCGGATCCAGATCAGATCCGTCTCGACCTGCGCCTCCAGCGGCACGCCGGGCCGGATGCCGGCATGCACGAAGAGCGCCTCGCCACGCTTGTGCCAGAGGGGAAGGCCGGCCAGGAAGTCCCAATGCGCCGGCGAGACCTTTTCCAGCGCCTCGGCATGGACCTTCGCCACCGGCCGGTCGCCGGGGCTCGCGACACCGTAGGAGGCCAGCGTCGCCGCACCGCCCAGCGCCGGATGCAGCCAGCTGTAGGCAATCCGAAGGCCGGCGTCCTGAACGGCCGGGTCGTCGAGGAAGGCCGTGAACAGGCGGTCGTGATTGCCCTTGAGCACCAGCCACGGCTCGCCGGTGGCGATCCCGGCCAGAAGATGCTCGATCACGCCGCGCGAATCGGGGCCGCGGTCGACCAGATCGCCGAGATGGATCACCGGCGCCTCGGCATCGCCCGTGCGCGCGCGGTCGGCTGCCACCAGCGCATGGGCAGCCCGCAGCCGGCCGAGCTGGCCGTGGATGTCGCCGATGGCATAGCTGCGCAGCATGGTCTAGCCGACCTCGAACTGCAGCGGACGCACCTGCCGGAAGAGCCCGGTGCCGCGCAGTTCGTTCAGCACGGTCTCGGGGGGCGTCTCGTCGAGATAGAGAAGCGCGATCGCATCGCGGCCCTGGGCGCTGCGGCCCAGCGTGAAGTTGGCGATGTTCACGCCATGCCGTCCGAGGGTCGTTCCCAGCGTGCCGATCACCCCGGGCACGTCGTTGTTGGTGGTGTAGAGCATGTGCGCCCCGATCTCGGCGTCGATGTTGATGCCCTTGATCTGGATGAACCGCGGCTTGTGATCCGAAAACACCGTGCCGGCGAGGGAGCGTTCGCGGTCCTCCGTGACCACGGTGACCTTGACATAGCCATCGAAGACGCCCGATTTCTCCTGCCGCGTGGTGGAAAGCTGGATGCCGCGTTCGCGCGCCACCACCGGTGCGGAGACCATGTTGACGTCCGGGTTGGCCGCCCGCATCACTCCGGCGATGACGGCGCAGTTGAGCGCCTCGAGGTTCATGTCGGCCACCACGCCATCGTAGAGCACGTTGATCGCCGTGATGGGCTCGTCGGTCATCTGGCCGACGAAACTGCCCAGATGGTCGGCGAGCTTCAGCCACGGCCCCATGATCGCGGCTTCCTCGGCGGTGACCGACGGCATGTTGAGCGCGTTCTGCACCGCCCCGGTGAGCAGGTAATCGGCCATCTGCTCGGCCACCTGCAGGGCCACGTTCTCCTGCGCCTCGGTGGTCGAGGCTCCGAGATGCGGCGTGCAGACGACATTGGGCAGCGAAAAGAGCGGGCTTTCGGTGGCCGGCTCCACCGCGAACACATCCAGCGCCGCACCGGCGACATGGCCCGATTTCAGCGCCTCGGCAAGGGCGACCTCGTCGATCAGCCCGCCGCGGGCGCAGTTCACGATCCGCACGCCCGGCCTGGTGCGCGCCAGCGCCTCGGCCGAGAGGATGCTGCGGGTCTTGTCGGTCAGCGGGACGTGCAGGCTGATGAAATCGGCACGCGCGAGCAGATCGTCGAGCTCCACCTTCGTGACGCCAAGCCGCAGGGCCCGCTCCTCGGACAGGAACGGGTCGTAGGCCAGCACCTTCATCTTGAGCCCGTGCGCCCGCTCGGCGACGATGGAGCCGATGTTGCCACAGCCGATCAGGCCCAGCGTCTTGGCGGTGAGTTCCACCCCCATGAAGCGCGATTTCTCCCACTTCCCGGCGCGGGTAGAGGCGTCGGCCTCTGGGATCTGGCGCGCCAGCGCCATCATCAGCGCGATGGCGTGTTCGGCGGTGGTTATGGAGTTGCCGAAGGGGGTGTTCATCACGATCACGCCCTTCTTCGAGGCAGCCGGGATGTCGACGTTGTCCACGCCGATGCCGGCACGGCCCACCACCTTGAGCCGGCCGGCGCGGTCGAGCAGCTTCCCGGTGACCTTGGTGGCCGAACGGATGGCGAGGCCGTCGTAGTCGCCGATCACCTCGGAAAGGCGCTCCTTGTCCTTGCCGAGGGCAGGATCGAAGGTGACGTCGATGCCGCGGTCGCGGAAGATCTGCACGGCGGTTTCCGACAGCGCGTCGGAGACGAGAACACGGGGGGCCATGGCGGGCTCCTGAAAATTGGGATGGGGCGGGAGGCGCGACCGCCTCCCGACAGCGGATCAGGCGGAAACGACCTGCGCGGCCAGCTCGGCGCGATAGGCCCAGCCGATCCAGGGCATCAGCGCCTCGATGTCGGCGGTCTCGACCGTCGAGCCGCACCAGATCCTCAGTCCCGGCGGCGCGTCGCGATAACCGCCGATGTCCAACGCGACGCCTTCGGCCTCCAGCCGCTTCGCCACCGCCTTGGCGAAGGCGGCGCCGTCGCGGATCGCCGGGTCGGTGAACTTCAGGCAGACGGAGGTGGTCGAGGCGGTGGCCGGGTCCTCGGCGAGGTTCGCGATCCAGTCGTTCGCCGCCACGAAGCGCGCGACCACCGCCGCATTCGCCTCGGCCCGGGCGATCAGGGCCTTGAGCCCGCCGATCTCCCGCGCCCAGTCAAGCGCCAGGAGATAGTCCTCGACGCAGAGCATGGACGGCGTGTTGATCGTCTCGCCCCGGAAGATGCCCTCGATCAGCTTGCCGCCCTTGGTGAGGCGGAAGATCTTCGGCAGCGGCCAGGGCGGGGTGTAGCTCTCCAGCCGCTCGACCGCGCGGGGGGAGAGGATGAGCATGCCGTGGGCC
>PUNI01000038.1 GCA_003551745.1 Paracoccaceae bacterium
CACGCTCCTGCGGATCATCGCCGGGCTCCTCGCGCCCACGGCCGGGCGGCTGGCGTGGCCGGTGCATCTCCGGCTGTCGCAGAACCGGGCGCTGCTGGCCAACAGTCGGGCGCGCGCCGCGATGCCGGCCTTCTGCACCCCCGAGGCCTCGGCGCCGCGCTTGCGCCCGTTCGGCTAAACCGAGTCCGGCGTTCAAGCGCCAGAACTGCCGCACCGGGGCAGGGAGCATACTGCCCGCGCCACGGGCGCACGGAGGCGTACGCTGCAGGCCGCCCACAAGTCAGCATCGCCTTCCTGCCGTCACCCGCCTGGGCAAGGCCACCGGCCATCCGAACGGCTGTCAGTGTCACCTGGCTGTCATGAAGCTCTGCTAGCCGACGGAGTATGAAGGACACCCGCACACCCGCGCCGGCCGCGGCTCTGGAGGCCGCGGATGTCGGCCGCAGCTTCGATGGCAAGCCGGTGCTGGAGGGCGTGGACCTGCGCCTCGGCGCGGGCGAGGTCGTGGCGCTGCTCGGCCCTTCGGGCTGCGGCAAGACCACCCTCCTGCGGATCATCGCCGGGCTCCTCGCGCCCACGGCCGGGCGGCTCTCCATCGGCGGGCGGATGATGGCCGAGGGGGGCGGCGGCATGGCCCCGCCGGAGGCCCGCGGCCTCGGCATGGTGTTTCAGGATTACGCGCTCTGGCCGCATCTGAGCGTGCGCGACAACGTGGCCTTTCCGCTGCGGATGCGCGGCGTGGCGCGCGCCGAACGGCGGGCGCGGGCCGGGGAAGCGCTGGAACAGGTCGGCCTCGGCCATCTGGCCGACCGCTGGCCGGGGACGCTGTCGGGCGGGCAGCAGCAGCGGGTGGCGCTGGCGCGCGCCATCGTCGCCGAGCCGCCGCTGGTGCTCTTCGACGAGCCGCTCTCGAACCTCGACCGCGAGCTGCGCGAGAGCCTCGCGGTGGAGATGGGCCGGCTGATCCGGCGCCTCGGCCTGTCGGCCGTCTATGTCACCCACGACCAGGCCGAGGCCTTCACCATCGCCGACCGTGTGGCGGTGATGCTGGACGGCCGCATCGCCCAGATCGACGCGCCCGAGGCGCTCTTCGCGCGGCCCGCCAGCGTGCAGGTGGCGCGCTTTCTCAACATCGGCGCGATCTTCGACGGCGCGCTGGAGGCCGGCCGGTTCCGCTGTGCGAAGGGGCTGATCGAGCTGCCGGCCGAGGGGCTGGGCTCTGCGGTGAACGGCCATCGCGGGCCGGCGCATCTGCTGGTGCCGCGAACCGCCGTCGCCCCCGCAGATCCCGTGAACGGGCAGCTGCGCGCCCGTGTCAGCCATTGCCAGTTCCAGGGCGACCGGTACCTGCTGCACCTCGATCTTGGCGGTCCCGAGGGCAGGCCGGGCCAGCTGGCCTGCCCGTCGGACCGTCCGGCGCGGGCGGGCGAGGAGATCGGCCTCGTCCTGGCGCGCGACCGGCTGCACCTCTGGCCCACGCACGCCTGACCCGCACCACCCCTGACCCACCGCACATCCCAAGGGAGACACCGATGCTGCGCCCCCTCACCCTCGCCGCCACGCTGGCCGCCGGGCTGCTGCCCGTGGCCGCGCTGGCCCAGACGCTGACCGTATATACCGCCGGGCCGGGCGGGCTGGCCGATGCCATGGCCGAGGCCTTCGAGGCCGAGACCGGCATCCGCGTTGACGTTTTCCAAGGCACCACCGGCCAGGTGATGGCCCGGCTCGAGGCCGAGGAGTCAAATCCGCAGGCCGATGTGGTCGTCTCGGCCAGCTGGGGCTCGGCCCTGGACCTATACGAGCGCGGCCTTCTGATGGAGTATGTCTCGCCCAATGCCGAGACCGTTCCCGACTTCCTCAAGCACACGCATTACGTGGCCCAGGGCATCTCGGCCCTCGCCATTGCCTGGAACACCGATTCGGGCACGCCGCGGCCCGAGGATTGGTCGGACCTCGCCGCCGAGGACTTCCGCGATCTGGTCACCATGCCCGACCCGGCGCAGTCGGGCTCGGCCTTCGATCTGATCGTCGGGCTGGAAGCCGCGCGCGGCGAGGACGCCTGGGACCTGCTGGCCGCGCTGGCAGACAACCAGATGATCGTGCCCGGCCCCAATGCCGCGGCGCTGAACCCGGTTCTGCAGGGGGCCAAGGCCGCGGTCTTCGGCGCGGTGGACTACATCAGCTTCGGCCGCGCCGAACAGGGCGAGCCGGTGGAGGTGATCGTGCCCGAGAGCGGCACGGTGATCGCGCCGCGACCCATGATGATCCTCGCCTCTGCAGCGAATGCCGAGGCTGCGCAGGCCTTCGTGGATTTCACCCTGTCCGAGGCCGGTCAGACCCTGGTGGCCGACACCTTCCTGATGCCCGCGCGCACCGACATCGAGGGTCGACGCCCCGGCATCGAGGCGCTGACCGTGATCGAGGTGGACGCCGATGCCGCCTCGGCCCGCCGCGACGAGATCATCGCCCGCTTCAACCAGGTGACGGGACGCTGACGCGTCACCGTCGCCCGAGCCCCCCGGACGCCCGCACCGGCGGGCACCGTTTTCGGCCATGCCCATGGTGTTCCGCCCCACAGCCTCTGGCCTGATGACGCTTGCCGCGGCAACGGCGCTGCTGCTTCTGGTGGCACTGCCAGTCGTTTTCATCCTGGCACAGGCCGTCTTCCCCGAGTTTGCTCGCGGCTCTCTGGAAGGGGCATTCTCGCGTCTGAATCTGATCTTCGAGGATGCGCGTCTGCTCGGGCAGACGCGCAACACGCTGTTGCTCGCGGCCTCGGTGATGCTTGGCTGTCTGGTCTTCGGCCTGCCCATCGGCATCCTGCGCGGGCTCTGCCACATTCCCGGCGCGCGGGTCTGGGATGTGGTGTTCCTGATCCCGTTCCTGATCCCGCCGTTCATCGCCGCCATCGCCTGGATGATGACACTGCAGCCGCGCGGCTATCTCTGGCAGATCGCCGGCTTCGACATGGGCAGGCAGCTCTTCACCTTTGCCGGCGTCGCCTTCGTGATGACGCTGAACCTGTTTCCGCTGGTCTATTTTGCCGTCTCGCGCTCGCTGGAAGGGGTGGGCGGGCGATTTGCCGCCGCCGCCCGGGTCTCGGGTGCGGGGCCGGTGCGGGCCTTCCTGCTCATCACCCTGCCGCTGTCGGTGCCGGGCATCGCCGCGAGCCTGCTGATCGTCTTCGCCATGTCGATCGAGGAGTTCGGCACGCCCGCCGCGCTGGCCTCGCGCACAGGCTTCGAGGTGCTGGTGACCGGCATCTACACCCGCCTGTCGGATTTCCCCATCGACCTGAACGGCGCGGCACTGGGCTCGGTGATCCTGATGGCGCTCGTGCTCGCGGCCTTCTTCGTGCAGAACTGGGTGGCGACGCGCCGCTCCTATGTCGCGCAGACCGGCAAGCCCGCGAACCTCGACAAGGCCCGGCTCGGGGTCTGGACGGCGCCAGTGCTCCTGCTCTTCACGCTGGTCGCGATGATCGGCGTGGTGATCCCCCTTGCAGCCATCGTCGCCACCTCCTTCATGGGCACCATCGCCGGCGGTCTGAGCTGGGACAACTTCGACACCCGCCATTACCAGCCCATCTTCCGCGCCGGCAGCCGGGCGGCGCAGGCGCTGGTGACCTCGGGCTGGCTGGCGGTCCTCACCGCCTTCCTCACCGCGGCCATCGCCGCGGCGGTGGCGGTGGTGGTGGTGCGCGGCCAGGGCCGCGGCCGGCAGGCGATGGACGCGCTGTCGGTGCTGCCCAACGCGATCCCGGCCATCGTGCTGGCGGTGGGGGTGATCCTGGCCTGGAACAGCCCGTTCCTGCCGGTCACGCTCTACGGCACCACGGCGATCCTGCTGGTGGCCTATGCCGCGATCCTGCTGCCCTATCCGATCCGCTATGCGGTGGCCCGGCTCAGACAGATCGGCGGCAGCCTCGACGATGCCGCCCGCGTCGCCGGCGCCAGCCAGGCGCAGACGCTGGGCCATGTCCTGTTGCCGCTGATGGCCCCCTCGCTGATCGCGGCGATGATGCTCGTGTTTGCCATCGCCTCGCGCGAACTGGTGGCCTCGATCATGCTGGCGCCGGCAGGGGTGCGCACGGTGGGCACCTTCGTCTTTGCGCAGTTCGAGCAGGGCTCGGTGCAGACCGGCATGGCCATGAGCACCATCGCCATCGTGATCACCAGCAGCATACTTCTGGCCGTGAACCTCTGGCTCGCCCGCCAGGGCGGCAGCGCCTTCTCGGGATGATGCGCCGAGGGTCGGTTGCCGAGACGTTACAGCGCAGCAAACCGCCTCAGCAGCCGGCGGGACGTGGGGAATGTGACCGACATCGACGGGACAGCCGTCGAGACGCCACCTCCTGTCCCTCGATGAAGCGCCTCCATTCTGGGGCAGCAGACCCTTTGGCGCAGCTTCAACTCCTTCGCCGGGATGCCCCGTCCGCACGACCGGGCCTTTGGACCGGCCGTCGCATCGAGGAACGGGCCCGGGCCTTCTCCGCCGAGGGATCCAGCTCGTCTCGAACGCCCAGGAGCTCTGCCGGGGCTGGAGCCTGGCCGCGATACCGGCCTTCCCGCATTCCGCCCGACGGGTCGAGAACGCGCCCACGGCCGGATCCCTCGCAGGCGCCCTAGGCTCAGGCCCCATTGATCTTCTTGTGGCTTGCCGGTTGGCGTGATTCACGGCCCTCGACCATTGGGGGCATGATGAGCAATCTTTTCTGGCTGACGGACGCGCAGATGGCGCGGCTGCGACCGTTCTTCCCGAAGAGCCACGGCAAGCCGCGGGTCGACGACCGTCGTGTGTTGAGCGGGAGTGAGGAGGACAAGAAAACGATCCAGTGAATCGTTTTCCCGACGAACCTTCATCAACTGCAATGGTTTGCGGTGGTGTGACGCGCCCAGGGAATACGGGCC
>PUNI01000375.1 GCA_003551745.1 Paracoccaceae bacterium
ACCCGCTCGACCGGCTCGCCGCCATCATCGCCGCACGCCGCAGCGCCGATGCATCGGAGAGCTGGACGGCCCGGCTGCTCGCCGCCGGGCCGGAAGCCTGCGCGAAGAAGTTCGGCGAAGAGGCGGTGGAGGCGGTGATCGAGGCGGTGCGCGGTGACCGCGCGCGGCTGACGTCGGAAGCGGCCGATGTGCTCTATCACCTGCTGGTGATGCTGGCCGCCCGCGACGTGGCTCTGGCCGAGGTGCTGGACGAACTCGATCGGCGTGCCGGCACCTCCGGACTCGCCGAGAAAGCGGGCCGCGACCTCCGCTGAAGACACCTCCGGCCAAGAAAAAGCGGCCGGAGCATCCGCTCCAGCCGCCAACCCGGTTCCCGCACGGCCAATTTGCCGCGTCTTCCGTTCCACGAAACTAACCCCGGATCGTCCGCCGGCCAGCCCCCCGGCAGCCGTTTGCACAGCCCGCAGCGGATCGGCCCGCCAGTGCGCCGACGCCCGGCCCCGTGGCGACCGGGCGTCGTGCCTGTCGCTCACCCGAGGGTCAGTTCAGCGCCGCGTCGGTCACCGCATGGGTCCAGGCGCCATCGCCGGGATGCTCGGAGATCACCGGGTCGGAGCCGCCGGCCAGCAGCGTCGCCACGGTGCGCTCGAAATCCTCGGGGTCGAGCGCGCCGTTGGAGCCGGCGGTCAGCAGCGCCACCTCTCCCATCATGCGGATCTGGTGCTCCTCGGTCTGCGCGCCGGTGTCGTCGAACTCGAGCACGATCATGGCCGCCTCTTCCGGGTTCTCCTCGGCCCATTGCCAGCCGCGCATCGAGGCGCGCACGAAGCGGGCCATCTTGTCGATGAACTCGGGATCCTCCAGCCGATCCTCCAGCACCCAGAGCCCGTCCTCGAGCGTGGCGACACCCTGATCCTCGTACTTGAAGGTGACGAGTTCATCCTCGGAGATGCCGGCGTCGATGACCTGCCAGAACTCGTTGTAGGTCATGGTCGAGATGCAGTCGGCCTGGCGCTGCAGCAGGGGATCGACGTTGAAGCCCTGGCGCAGCACCTCGACGCCGTCCTCGCCGCCCTCGGTGGGGATGCCGAGAGTGGACATCCAGCTCAGGAAGGGGAACTCGTTCCCGAAGAACCAGACCCCGAGCGTCCGACCGGGGAAGTCCTCCGGCCCGGTGATTCCGGTGTCGGCGAGGCAGGTCAGCATCATCCCCGATCGCGCGAAGGGCTGGGCGATGTTGACGAGCGGCAGCCCGGCCTCGCGCGCAGCCAGCGCGGCCGGCATCCATTCCACGATCACGTCGGCCCCGCCGCCCGCGATCACCTGCGGCGGCGCGATATCGGGCCCGCCGGGACGGATGGTGACATTGAGCCCCTCTTCCTCGAAGAACCCGTTCTCCAGCGCCACATAATAGCCGGCGAACTGCGCCTGGGTGACCCATTTGAGCTGCAGCGTCACATCGTCGAGCGCCCAGGCG
Source organism: Paracoccaceae bacterium (assembly GCA_003551745.1). Classification (GTDB taxonomy): domain Bacteria; phylum Pseudomonadota; class Alphaproteobacteria; order Rhodobacterales; family Rhodobacteraceae; genus Rhodobaculum. The sequence goes on from PUNI01000375.1 coordinate 1,478, forward strand.
GCCGGGGTTGCCAAGGCGCCGGCCACACTCACCGCCATCAGTGTCTTCGTCTTCATCGGTCTTTTCCTCCATGTTGGCCGCCCCTTTCGGGACGGGTCTTTCAGCGGCCCCGCTGCGAGGGGTGCCAGAAGGTCATCTGACGCTCCAGCAGAGCCCAGAAACCATAGAACGCCGATCCGGCTATGGCTGCCACCGTGATTTCGGCCCAAACCATGTCGAGCTGCAAGCGCCCGACCTCGGTGGAGATCCGAAAGCCCATGCCCCGGGTCGGGGAGCCGAAGAATTCGGCAACGATGGCCCCGATCAGCGCCAGCGTCGAGCAGATCTTGAGCCCGTTGAAGATGAAGGGCAACGCCGCCGGCAGCCGCAGGTGCCAGAGCGTCTGCCAGTAGCCAGCCGACCAGGTGCGCATCAGGTCGCGCTGCATGGGCTCGCTGGCCTGCAGGCCCTGCACCGTGTTCACCAGCATCGGGAAGAACACCATCGCCACCACCACCGCGGCCTTCGAGGGCCAGTCGAAGCCGAACCACATCACCATGATCGGCGCGGTGCCGATGATCGGCAGGGCGGCAACGAAATTGCCCACCGGCAGCAGCCCGCGCTTGAGAAACTGCGAACGGTCGACCAGCACGGCAAAGAGGATCGCCGCGCCGCAGCCGATGGCGAAGCCCGACAGCGCGCCCTTCACGAAGGTCTGCACGAAGTCGATCCAGAGGATCGGGGCCGAGGCAGCGATGCGCGCGGCGATCACCGACGGCGGCGGCAGGATCACCCGTGGCACCCCCGCCCCCAGCACCACCGCCTCCCAAAGCCACAGAAGGGTCGCTCCGAACAGGATCGGCGCGAGCAGCCCCAGAAGGCGCCGCGCACCGCGGTGACGCGGGCGCAGTTCCGAGAGCCAGACCACCGTCATCCAGGCGCCCAGCCAGACCGCGGCCACCGCCAGCCAGAAACTCGGGGCCGCCGGCGCCGCCGCCTCGCGCGCCAGCGTCCAGGCCGCCACCACCAGCCCCAGCGGCACGACCAGCAGCGCCGGCGCCAGCGCCAGGCGCCCGGCCCGGGCCATGTGCGCGGCAACCGCCGCCACCAGAAGCCAGGCCAGCGCGGACAGGGCCGGAGCCGCCGCCGGATCGGCGGCCAGCCACAGCGCCGCCGCCGCGAGCAAGGCCGCTGCCATGCCCCAGAACTGCGCCCCGCCCGACGCCGGCACCGCCCCACCGAGGATCGCCGCCGGGGCACCGACCTTTCCGGGGCCGGCCTGGCGGCGATCCGTTCCGGACGCGCTGACCTGCGGGGCGCTCATCGGGCCATCCCCATCCGGCCCAGCGTGATCCGCTGCGCTATCCCGATCAGCCCCACCATGCCGGCGGCGATGATCGCCGCCGCCACCAGGGCCGACCAGATCTGCAGGGTCTGCCCGAAATAGCTTCCCGCCAGCAGCCGGGCACCAAGCCCCGCCACCGCGCCGGTGGGCAACTCCGCCACGATGGCGCCCACCAGCGCGGCGGCGATCCCCACCTTCAGCGAGGCGAAGAGATAGGGCATGGAGGCCGGGAGCCGCAGGCGGAAGAAGGTCTGCGCCTCGCTCGCGCTGTAGGTCTTCAGAAGATCGAGCTGCATCGCTTCGGGCGCGCGCAGCCCCTTCACCATGCCCACCACCACCGGGAAGAACGACAGATAGGCCGAGATGATCGCCTTGGGGATCAGCCCGGTGATGCCCACGGCGTTGAGCACCACGATGATCATCGGCGCCAGCGCCAGGATCGGGATGGTCTGGCTGGCGATCGCCCAGGGCATCACCGAGAGATCCATCGCCCGGTTGTGCACGATCCCCACCGCCAGCAGGATGCCAAGGCCGGTGCCGATGGCGAAGCCGAGCAGCGTCGCCGAGAGCGTGACCCAGCCGTGATAGATCAGGCTGCGGTTCGAGAGGGTGCCGGTGTTCCAGAGCCCGCGCCGGCCGTGGCGCTCTTCGACCCAGGTGGTATTCCAAAGCTCCGCCGCCACCTGATGCGGTGCCGGCAGCCGCGGGCGCTGCTGGGCGAGCGTGTCGGTGACCAGCGCCGTGGCGCTCAGCTCGACGCCGGCGCGGGCGGCCTGGTCGCGTGCCCATTGCGCGTTCATCGGCACGCAGGCGGCATACCACAGGGCGAGGATCACCGCGACCACGCTCAGCACCGGGAACGCCGTGCGCATCAGCCGGCCTCAGTCATAGCTGTGGCCGGCGCGCAGCCCCTCGCGCACGCGATGGGCGACGGCGATGAACTCGGGCGTGTCGCGGATGTCGAGCGGGCGGTCACGGGGCAGCGGGCTTTCGATAATGTCGGTGATCCGTCCCGGCCGGGGCGACATCACCACGATCCGGGTGGAGAGATACACCGCCTCGGGGATCGAGTGGGTCACGAAGCCGATGGTCTTGCCGGTGTGGTGCCACAGCCGCAGCAGCTCCTCGTTGAGCCGGTCGCGCACGATCTCGTCGAGCGCCCCGAACGGCTCGTCCATCAGCAGGATGTCGGCGTCGAAGGCGAGCGCGCGGGCGATCGAGGCGCGCTGCTGCATCCCGCCCGAGAGCTGCCAGGGGTATTTCTTCTCGAAGCCGGTCAGCTCCACCAGTTCCAGCGCCCGGGCGACGCGAGCGCCGGCATCGGCGCGGGGATAGCCCATGATCTCCAGCGGAAGGCGCACGTTGCCCGCGATCGTCCGCCACGGGTAGAGGCCGGCGGCCTGGAACACGTATCCATAGGCGCGGGCCTTGCGCGCCGCCTCGGGGCTCATCCCGTTCACGCGGATGCTGCCGCTGGTGGGCTGCTCCAGATCGGCCACCACCCGCAGGAAGGTGGTCTTGCCGCAGCCCGACGGGCCGATGAAGGAGACGAAATCGCCCTTCCGCACGGTCAGGTCGACGTCCTTCAGCGCGTGCACCTGGCCGTCGCCGGTCTCGAACACGAGGTTCAGGCGCTGCGCCTCGATCACCGGCGCCTCGGCGGCGCTCATTCCGGCAGGCTCCAGAGCCGGGGCGAGGCGAACTCGACCGAGTTCTCGGCCGGATCGCGCACATAGATCGAGCGCGGCCCGTGCGGCCAGCGGAAGTCGGATTCGATCTCCACCCCGGCCGCGGCCAGCCGGTCGGCCATGGCGTCGAGCGCGTCCTCGGCGACGGTCAGGCAGACATGTCCCGGCCCCTCGGCGCCATGGGGCGGGACGGGCAGCGCATCGGGCCCCGGCGGCTCACGCGTGGCGGCGGGGCGGAACACCAGCAGCACGCTCTGGCCGGCCCCGAAGAACACGTGCCGCCCTGGCACCGACACGATCTCGGGCAGGCCCAGCACGCCGCCATAGAAGCCCCGCGCGGCATCGAGATCGTCGGCATAGACCGCCGCTTCCAGCACGCCCCGGATCACCGCGGTCAGACCCCCGAGGCCGGGATGCC
>PUNI01000243.1 GCA_003551745.1 Paracoccaceae bacterium
CACCTTGGGAGGATTTCCAACGCGGGCCGCCCGAGCACGTGGCGGCACCGTCACACCTCGGCCCGCATCGGAAATCCTTCACCTGACCTGCCGCTCGTGGACAGCGCGGCGAATGACCGCTCCCAGCCCATTCTTGACGTGCGTCCCGACCTGGCACAGCATGGCGTCAACACACAGGTTGGGCGGAAGCCGACCCACGCAGCTGCGGCATTGCGGAAGCAGCATCCTGAAATAGCCGACGTTCGAACGCGCTGTGGTGACCAACCCTGATAGTGCTCCATCCGAGCGGAAACACCCAATCGAGACCCAGATGCGGGTCCGCGCCAAGTGCTCACGCTTGAAGACGCGCGTCCATCCTTCTGGCGAGGCAGGCAATTTTCGGTGGCCGGCGCACGACCTCGAAATGGTTGAAGCCGCATCCGGCCGGCAGCTCGATTGTCGCGGTCCGCGCGGTCCGCGCGGTCAGCTTGCGTCGGGGTGCGGCGTCTCCAGATCGCACTGCGCGTCAAGCGCGCCGGCCTCGTCTGCGGCGACGGGAAGGGTCAGCGCACCCCCGGGCGGGGCGCCGAGATAGGCGGCGACGATCACGGTCTCGGTGGTGTCGCTCGGATTGTAGGCGGTGTGAACGCGGTCGCCGGGATCGACCAGCGCCTCGCCCGCGCTGTAGCTGCGCTTCAGGCAATCCTCACCAAGAACGAAGACGAAATCGCCTTCGGTGACGCCCATCACGACGATGGCCGGATGGGTGTGCCAAGGGAAGATGGTGCCAGGCGCGATGGTGAACCTGGCGATCCAGAGATGCGAGGCGTCGTCGATCTCGACCTCGTGCGGACCCAGCCCGTCAAGGTCGAGACCGAGCGTCATCGACACGCCATCGGTGAATTCGAGTCGATCGGTGAAGGCCTCGGTTCCGGCTGAGGCGGGCGCCGCCGCGAGCATCGCCGCGAGCGCCGCAGGCGCGAGTGCCCTGGTCGGGATCGAGGGTCGGGGGATGAACGCCATGGTGGTCTCCTTTCGCTTTGTGGTGGGCAGATGCCCGGATCGGGATCGGCATGGCCGGGTCACGCCGGCGCGATGTTGTGGTTGTTGCAAAAGACGTTGTGCGGATCGAAGGCGCGCTTGACTTCCTGCAGGCGGGCGTAGTTCTCGGCGCCCCAGCCGGCGACGATGCGCTCCGCATCCTCCTCGGCACCGAGGAAGTTCAGGTAGACCCCGCCCTGCGCCCAGGGCTGCATGGCCTCCCGCACCCCCCGAGCCCAGGCTCGGCCCGCGGCGTCATGCGCCGGATCGGCCCACATGCCCAACGGGTGAACGGCCCAGGAGGCGGTGCGCCAGGGCAGCGGGGTATCGGCGGGGCCGCGAGCAATGGCGCCGCCCTGTGGAAAGAGCGGCTGCATGCTGGGAGACGGGGCCGGAATGTCGCGGCCCGCGTCGAGAAATGCGGTGACCGCCGCGCCGGGAAAGCCCGTCAGATACTCGGCGGACCAGTAGTTGCGAAAACCGGGCGGGTCGTCGAACATGCACTGGAAGTCGGCATAGGGCACCGTCTCGACACAGCCGCCGGCATGGCCGAGGCCCAGCATCGGCGCCAGCAGGGGCCGGGCGGTCGCCCCCTCCCGGGCCACAGCCACGAGGAGCGCGAAGCACGGCCGGCCCTGCAGCGCCTCGGGCACGAAGGGTTCGTCGGGGCCGGTGAGCAGAAGGGCCGCCCCGCCGACATCGTCCGACGCGTCTTCCATGAAATCGCGGTAGCGGGACAGGACACTCTCGGCCTCATCCATCGGCCAGAAGAGGAAGGCGAAGGTGATGGTTGGCAGGTAGCTCAGGCGCAGGGTGAAGCGCGTTGCCACGCCGAAATTGCCGCCGCCGCCATGCAGCGCCCAGAACAGCTCGGGGTTCTCGGCCTCGCTCGCGCGCACCAGAGTGCCGTCGGCAGTGACCAGCTCGGCGTCGACCAAGCTGTCGCAGGCAAGGCCGAGCTTTCGGGCCATCCAGCCATCGCCACCACCGAGCACATAGCCCCCGACCCCGGTGGTCGAGACGCGCCCGCCCGGCGCGGCCAGCCCGTACGGCTGCGTTGCCCGGTCGAGGTCACCCATCACGGCACCGCCGCCAACCTGCACGGTGCCGCGATCGGGATCGACGGATACGTCATTCATATGCCGCATATCGATCACCAGCCCGCCATCACAGAGCGCGCGCCCGGCGACGCCGTGACCGCCGCCGCGCACCGCGATCTCCAGCCCGCCATCGCGCCCGGAGGCGAGCGCACGCTGGACATCGGCCACGCTGGCGCATTGCGCGATGGCCGCCGGGCGGCGATCAATCCTTCCATTGAAGAGTGCACGCGCCGTGTCATAGTCGTCCCGATCCTCGGGCAGGATCACCCGGCCCGCGAGTTCCTCGCCGAGCCGGCTCAGGGGTGTGTCCGTTGTCATGCTCATCTGGGGCCTCCTGTCTCGTGGTCCGGCGCGGATGGCGGGTGGCCGACCGCGTGCCGGGTCGCATGGTTTGAAGGGTATGCTTGAGGGGCTGACCGAAGAAGTGGCATAAGGGGCGCAACCCTGCTGAATGCGACAGGCGCGACCGATGACCGCGACGCCACAGCCGCAAAACCGCAGCCTCCGGCTTGACCTGCTTGCGTTTCCGGAGACGTCGCCGCTGGTCCTTTTCGGGCTGCGGGAGGTGTTTGGGGCGGCGGGGGTCGTCTTCCCGGAAATCACCTCCGGCCAGCCGGGCGCACCGCTGTTCGATATACGCGTCGTGGCGTCTGCCGCTGCAGCCGAGCCCTTTCGCTGTTATGGCGATGTGCTGGTCGAGCCTGATCTAGCCGTCGCCGAGGCCGAGGGCGCCGACATCGTCGTGGCCTGTGACATGTACCGCCCCATCGACTCGCCACCGCACGGCGTGTTCCCCGAGGCGGCGGCCTGGCTGCGCGAGATGCACGCGCAGGGCGCGCAGGTCTGTTCGGTCTGCTCCGGGGCGCTGATGCTGGCCGAGGCGGGGCTTCTCGACGGGCGCGAGGCCGCCAGTCACTGGGCCTATGCGCCGATGTTTCGCGAACACTACCCGAGGGTACGGCTGCGCAAGGACCTCGTGCTGTGCCCGGCCGATGATACCGGGCGGATCATCACGGCGGCGGCCGTGACCGCCTGGCAGGACCTTGCGCTTTTCCTCATCGCCCGTCACTTCGGCCCCGAGCAGGCAATCCGCACCGCAAAGTGCTACCTGTTCTCGCAACATTCCGAGGGACAGCTGCCCTATGCGGTGACCGCGCCGCAGCTGCAGGACGACGATGCGCTCATCCGCGACAGCCAAGTCTGGATCGCCGCCAACTACGCCGAGGTCAACCCGGTGAGCCGGATGATCTCGCGCTCAGGCCTGTCGGGGCGCGGCTTTGCGCGACGCTTCCGCGCCGCCACCGGCATGGCGCCCATCGCCTATGTCCAGACCGTGCGGGTGGAAGAGGCCAAGCAGCTGCTGGAAACGGGGCGGCTCGGCGTGGAGGAGGTCGCCAATGCCGTCGGCTATGAGGACACGGCCTCCTTCGGTCGGCTCTTCCGGCGCATGACCGGGCTGAGCCCGGCGGCCTATGGCCGCAAGTTCGCGGCGCTGGCGCGGGTTCACGCCTGAGTTCGGCGGCGGCATCCGTTTGCTTGCCCTGGCCGCGAGAGACAATGGCGATACGCGGAGCATCCGCTGGCGGGCACGTCTCAGCCACATGTTATCAGCGGATTCGCCGCAGACCGCAGAGAAACCGTCGCCGGAGCATCGCGAGAGTGGACACCGGATCACGCCGATGGCCGCATGCGAGCGGCGGGCGCGACCATGCTGCGGCGGTATCCCGTCATGTCTTGGTCCGGCGTCACAGGTTTACGCCCTCCGCATCGGTGCCTTTGCGACTGCGAACGGAAACTTTGCACCCTCGGCAAACGACCGAAAGGTCCCGCATCGGCGACATTGTCCCGCCAAAAATGCTGCACCGACCACGAACGACCGGACTGGGGAAGCTGCACGGAAGCGCACCACCGACGCCCATCGGCAGCTGTGGGCCGTTCGTGATGGCCGGCAGTGGGCGGATGGACTAAGCCGCTCCGCGGCATTGGCGCCCGTGGCTGGCGTTGGTTCGTCATTTCACCGTTTTTCTATGTGGCCGGGCTTTCTGGGCTGACGATTGGGGTCTTCCCACCGTCAGACAGGAGGTTCCCATGGAGGAGAAGAACACCACCCCGCTGCGCCAGCGGATGATTGAGGACATGAACATCCGCGGGTTGTGCGAGAAGACCCAGAAGGCGCACATCCGGAATGTGAAGCATTTCGCGTCCTTCCTTGGCAGATCGCCCGACACCGCCACGCCGGAGGATCTGCGGTCATACCAGCTCAAGATGACCGAAGAGGGGGTGACCGCCAGCACCTTCAACGTGCGCATCATCTCGTTGCGTTTCTTTTTCGGTGTCACCTGCGGACGCGACGAGATGAAGCGCTTCATGCAGTTTCATCGCAATCCCCGGAAGTTGCCCATTGTCCTGAGCGTCGAGGAAGTGGCCGATCTGATGGCTGCCGTGCCGGGCCCGGGGCTCAAGTATCGCGCAGCGCTCGGGATCAGCTACGGAGCCGGGCTGCGCGCGTCCGAGGTCTGCAACCTGAAGGTCAAGGATATCGACAGCGACCGGATGCTGATCCATGTCGATGACGGCAAGGGCGGGCGTGATCGCAAGGCCATGCTATCGCCCAGCCTGCTGGATCTGTTGCGAGACTATTGGCGCGAGTCCCGTCCTGAGGGCTGGTTGTTCCCGGGCAAGCCCAAGATCAACCCTCTGTCACCGCGACAGTTGAACCGGGCATTCACCTCGGCCAAGCACATGGCCGGTATCAAGAAGGCCGCGACATTGCACACGCTGCG
>PUNI01000474.1 GCA_003551745.1 Paracoccaceae bacterium
CCAGCCTCGGCCGCCTCGTCGAGATTGCGGGTGATGAAATCGGCCATGGCTGGCGACACCGCCCCCTCGACGGTGAGCACGCGTGCAGGCTCCTGCGGCGCGGCCGCCTCCTGTGCCGCGAGCCCCAGCGCCCCGACCAGAAGCGCGAGGCCGAAGAGCATGCGGCGCGCCAGGCGCCACGACATCCGGGGGCCGCCCTTCAGACCGCGCATCGGGCTCTCCTGTCGCCGGTGCGGCATTGCCCCGCGCGCCGGGAATTCGGGGTGCAACTGCATGCCATGGTGCGAATGTGGGGGCTCGCCGCCCCCGGTCAAGCTTTGCAGCGGTGCCGCTTGGCCGCACCTCCGCGCCCGGGCGCATCGGGATCCCTGCCGAGACTCCGGCCGATCGCCTGCCGGTCGTCACGCCGGAGAGCCGGCGCGATCAGCCTCCGGCAAGCGCGTCCATGCGGGTGGCGAGCCGGACGTCAAGCTGCGAGAGCCCGCCCGCGTCATGGGTCGTCAGCGTGACCTCGACGGTCTTGTAGACATTCGACCATTCGGGGTGGTGGTCCATCTTCTCGGCCTCCAGCGCGGCCTTGGCCATGAAGCCGAACGCCTCCACGAAGTTCTTGAACTGGAAACTCTTGTGGATCGCGTCGCGGCCCTCCACCTCGCTCCAGCCGGCGGAGCGGAGCGGGGCGATGGCCTGCGCGCGGGCGTCGCCGGTGAGTTTCTCGGCCATGGTCTGCCTCCTCTTCGGTCTTCCTGTTCGGTCCTGCGGGGTTACTCCGGTTCCTCGACGTCGCAGCGGCGGAAGGGGCCATAGGCGGTGAGCACCTCGATCTCGTCGTCCACCGCGCGGCGTTCGGCGTCGAGATAGCGCGCCACCGCGTCGCGGAAGCCGGCATCGGAGAACCAGTGCAGCGAGTGGACGGGCCGGGGCAGATAGCCGCGGGCGAGCTTGTGTTCGCCCTGCGCGCCGGCCTCGACCCGGGTCAGCCCATGCGCCAGCGCCCAGTCGATCGCCTGATAGTAGCAGAGCTCGAAATGCAGGCAGGGGTGATCCTCGACGCAGCCCCAGTAGCGGCCGTAGAGCGTGTCGCGGCCAATGAAGTTGAGCGCGCCGGCGACGGGCCGCCCGTCGCGCTCGGCGAGGATCAGCAGCGTGTCGTCCCGCATGGACTGCTGGACATGATCGAAGAAGGCGCGGGTGAGATAGGGGGTGCCCCATTTCCGCGCGCCGGTGTCCTGGTAGAAGGTCCAGAAGGCATCCCAGTGGCGCGGTTCGATCTCCTCGCCGGTGAGCGCCCGGATGGTGCCGCCGAAGGCGCGCGCGCGCTCGCGCTCCTTGCGGATGGTCTTGCGCTTGCGCGACGACAGGTCAGCGAGGAACTCGGCGAAATCGCGATAGCCGCGGCTTTGCCAGTGATACTGCTGGGTTATGCGGTGCATCAGCCCGATGTCGGCGCCGAATTCGGCCTCGTCTTCGGTGCAGAAGGTGACATGGGCCGAGGACAGGCGGTTGTCGGCGGCGATCTGCACCATGCCCTGCAGCAGCGCGGCACGGCCGGCCGCCTCCCAGCCCGGGCGGGCGAGCAGGCGCCGGCCGGTGGCCGGGGTGAAGGGCACCGCGCCCTGCAGCTTGGGGTAATAGCGGCCGCCGGCGCGCTGCCAAGCATGGGCGAAATTGTGGTCGAAGATGTATTCGCCCTGGCTGTGGCCCTTGGCATAGAGCGGCATCACCGCGATTGTCTCGCCGCCGGCGCGGGCGATCAGATGCTGCGGCTGCCAGCCCGAGCCCGCCCCGACCGAGCCGCTCTGCTCCAGCGCCGAGAGGAAACGGTGGGTGGTGAAGGGATCGACGGGCCGGCCCGCCGCGCCACCCGCCGTCTCGGGGCAGGCGCAGGCGTCCCACTCGGCGGCGTCGATCTCGCGCAGCCGGGGCAGGACGGTGATCGCGATGGCGCCGGTGCTGTCGTCGGGCATGACCGATCCTTCGGGCTGCCAACGAAACCTGTGCCGGCGGGTGCGGGCGTCAAGCGGGCAGATAGCCTTCGAAGGTGATCTGCCCGGCAACGCGGCGGGCCTCGGCCTCCTCCGCCGGGCTGCGAACCGTCCAGCACAGGACGGCGAGGCCCGCGGCCTTGAGTTCCGCCACGCGGGGCCTGGCGAGGTCGCGCCAGTGGTGCGAGATGAAGCTGGCGCCGCTGCGGGCGAGGTCGGGGATGGCGCGCAGCCGGGCGCGCTCGGCCTCGGGCAGAGCCGGGGCGTCGCGGGCCGTCCAGCCGCAGGTGACGAGGCCGCGCGGGATCTTCGGTGCCAGCGTCGCCAGCCGGGTAACCATGTCGGGGTTGAAGGACATCAGCGCCACCGGCCCGCGATAGCCCGCGAGGGCGCGGGCTGTGGCGGCCTCCAGCGCGCCGTCGCTGCCGGCCATGCGGCCGGACTGGTCCTTCAACTCGATCAGAAGCGGCACGCGGCCGGCCACGAGGGCCAGTACCTGCGCCAGGGTCGGGATCGTCTCGGTGCTGCCTGTCAGCGCGATGCCGCCCAGCTCGGCGGTGCTGCGGGCGCGCAGGGGGCCGGCTTCGGCGGTCAGCCGGTCGAGCGTGGCGTCGTGGAAGACCATCGCCGCCCCGTCGGCAGAAACCTGCAGGTCGATCTCGATGCCGTAGCCGGCTGCCACGGCCGCCGCGACCGACGCGGGCGCGTTCTCGACGCGGCCGGCCGTGCGGTCGTGCAGGGCGCGATGGGCGAAGGGGCGGGCGGTGAAGCCTGCCGGCAGGGCCGGGCTCATGCGATCTCGAAGATGCCCTCGATCTCGACCGCCACGCCGAGCGGCAGCGAGGCGGCGCTCACCGCCGAACGCGCATGGCGTCCGGCGTCGCCGAAGATCTCGACGAGCAGGTCGGAGCAGCCGTTGACGACTTTCGGCTGATCGGTGAACTCGGCGGTGGAGTTGACGAAGCCGGTGAGCTTGACCACCCGCACCACCCGGTCGAGATCGCCCGCGCAAGCTGCGCGCAGCTGGGCGATCAGCGCCAGGGCGCAGGCCCGCGCGGCGGCGGCGCCGGCGGCGACGTCCATGTCGGCGCCGAGCTTGCCCTTGATGAGCCCGCCCGCGTCCTGGCTGATCTGGCCCGAGACGAAGACCAGACTGCCGCTCTGCACCCAGGGCACGTAGTTGGCGGCCGGGGCCGGCGCCTCCGGCAGACTCAGCCCCAGTGCCGCAATCCGATCCGCGATGCGTCCGCCCATGCTTCCCTCCCCGGTTTGGCCGGTTCTCCCTTAGCGCGCCCGGTCGGCAGGGAAAAGCAAGGATTTGGCAGGCATTCCGGGTGCAGGTTCGGGCCGGTTGCAGCCTCGGGTTGCCTGCTGGCAAGGCCCGCCTTAGGCTCCCGCCTGTCTGTTCGCTTGGCCCGGGCCGGGTCGCCGCGCGCAACGGAGGACCCGGGACATGCCCCGCCCCATCCCGATGATCCCGGCCCTGCGTGGCCCGCTCGTCGCCGTCGCGGCGGCGGTGGGGCTCGCGGCCTGCACGCCGGCGCCGCCCGGGGTAGAGTTCTGGGACCCCTACGAGGAGCGCAACCGCCGGGTGCACGAGCGCAACCAGGCCCTGGACAACCGCTTCTTCTCGGGCGGGTCCTCGGGCTACGAGCGCGTGGTGCCGGCGCCGGCGCGGCGCGGCGTGTCGAACTTCGCCGCCAATGCCGGAGAGCCGTCGAACTTCGTCAACGCTCTGCTGCAGGGTCGGATCGACAATGCGGTGGCCAACAGCTTCCGCTTCATCCTGAACACCACGGTCGGCTTCGGCGGGCTCGTCGATGTGGCCGATGCGATGGGCATTCATCCGCGACGCACCGATTTCGGCGAGACGCTGCATGTGTGGGGCGCGCCCGAGGGCGCCTATCTGGAGCTGCCGGTGCTGGGCCCCTCGACCGAGCGCGATCTGGCCGGCAGCGTCGTCGACCTCGTCATCGACCCCCTGAACCACATCTCGCCGCGCAAGACCCGCAACCGGCTCTTCGCCCTGCGGCTGGGGGCGCGCACGCTCTCACGCATTGATGATCGCGCCGAGTATTCGGATTTCTACGACGCGCTGATAGGCGAGAGTGCGGAGAGCTACGTCCAGACCCGGAATACCTATCTGCAGTTCCGCCGTTTCCGGCTCGAGGGCATCCGGGAAGAGGAGGTTTTCGATCCCTATGACTGACGCCAGCCGCAGGCCGCCTTCCGTGCCGTTTTCCCCGCCGCTGTCCGCGCCGTCGGGACCGGGCCTTTCCCGGCGCTCCCTGCTGATGACGGGCGCGGCGGCCGCCCTGATCTGGCCCGCCAGCGCGGCGCGGGCCGTCACCCAGGCGCAGGCCCGCAGCCTGATCGAACAGGTTGCGGCGGAACTCACCGCCATCGTCGGCTCCGGGGGATCGGTCGAGGCGATGATCGGCCGCTTCGAGCAGGTCTTCGCGCGCTTCGCCGACATGCCCGTGATCGCCCGCAGCGTCCTCGGACCGGTGGCCCGACAGGCGAGCGCCCAGCAGCTGGCCCGCTTCACGGCCGCCTATCAGGGATATCTGGCGCGGAAATATGGCCGGATGCTGTTCGGGGGCTACGCCAGCGGCAATGTGCAGGTGACCGGCATCTCGAAATCCGGCACCGTCTATTCGGTGACCTCGGTCGCGCGCATGGTGCGCCGCTCGGGCGCGCGCGAGACGCTTAACGTGGTCTGGCAGATCTCGGAGCGCAGTCCCGAGGTGCGCTTCTTCAATCTGGTCATCGACGGGGTGAACCTGTTCACCATCGAGCGCGAGGAGGTGCCGGCGCTGCTGGAGGCCCGGCGCGGCAACCTCGACCGGCTGATCGCGGATCTGCCCCGGCTGGGCTGACGGCTGGCCATTTGCGGCCGCGGCGGACC
>PUNI01000524.1 GCA_003551745.1 Paracoccaceae bacterium
CTTCGGACTGGCATTGGGTGCCGCCGCTATTGCGGCAGCGATTGCGTTCGGACTGGGCGGCCGTAAGGTTGCCGGCGAGCTTCTCGCCCGCTGGACGAAGACCGGTAGCGAAGGCGGCAAGTCTGGCGAGAAGAGCCGTGAATAGCAGTCGGGTTATTGAGTTGTTAGGGCACTGACTCTAAGCATTGAGATAGAGTAGTGCCGTAAGGGGTCAGGTGGCGACCATGTCACCTGACCCCTTACCGCGTGTATATCGGAAGGCGAGTGCCGGGATAGTTTCATTGATCTCATGTCCATTCGCAGTCGGATGTGGCGTAATCTGCATGAGCAGGGCTGTTGGGGTCATGCGTAGGATGAAGGTGTCGCTTCTGAATCCGGATGCTGCGCCCAGGCGAGTGTTCAGGAGATTCCATCTTCGTGGGATCTTGCCTGTGTGGGTGGGCTGTTGACAACGGGTTCCGGCTGAGTCCTGCCAGTCGCACGGCGCAAGGCCGCCAGGACTAGCCAGACCGTAACCAGCAGTCCGACGAGACCCCAGAACGGGAGCGCAAGCTCAAAGCGCGCAAACCCCAGCGCGATGGCGCTGCCTGCCGCACCGGCGCCGATCGATCTGAGTATCAAGCCTTGCCATATACCGACTTTGTCTTGAACTTCGCAGCCCTTCCGGAGCCAGAGGGTCAGGCTTGCAGAGTCCCAGGCCAGGAGAGCAAGCGGCATTGCAGCGAGGGCGGGGAAGAGAGCATCGGAGAAGGCTGCCCAGCCCGCCAGTGCCACCACTCCGTAGAGTCCTACTGTGAGTGCCAGGGGAAACTTGAGCGTGGTTCCCAGTATCCACAAGATCGGCAAGGTGAATAGGAACATGGCCCAGGGTAGACCCCGGTCGATTACGGGGGCCCATGCCAGCCCGAACGCGGCAAGATAGGCTGTGACGCTCAGGACCACCGGGACCTCCACCGCGTTGCCTTTATTGCGATGCTTAGCGGACTATCCACCCTCCAGACAACAACCCGTACACCGGCGACCCGTAGAACCTGCAGCATAAGCTGGCGTTCCAGTTTCGCCAGGCGGGTAGCCAGCCCAAGAGGAGTCGACTCGGTGACGGGTGATGGGGCAGGTTCCGAGACCAGGGCCAGCACATCGTAGCCTCTGGCCCGCAGCATCCCCAGCGCTTCCTCGTCACCCGTCGTGAATGGCGAAACGATAATGACGGAGGAGCCGCTCGGGAACAGACGGGAGGGAAGGTTGCCCAGGGCGGCGAATGCCTCAGAGAAGCCCAGTTCTGCTCTTGCCAGTCCCTGGAGAAGCCTCTCACGCTGCACTTTTCCGGAGCCAAGTGGGATCCATTCCAGACGCTCGCCATAGAACAGGAGACCGGTGCGGTGGCCGTCGCGAATCGCTGAATCGCAGAGGGCGGCGCAGGCACGCACAGCGTGCTCGAATGTCTCCTGTCCCTGGACCGGCTCATAGGCCCACTCCCGGCCGTCCAGCACCACCGTGAGTTCGGCGGCCCGCTCCTGTTCGTACAGGTTGATCACCGTCTGATGGCGGCGTGCCAACGCCTTCCAGTTGAGGTGACGCAGGCTGTCGCCCGGGATGTACGGCCGAGTGGCGAAAAACTGGATCCCTTCCCCACCCCGTCGAGAGCGGGCCGTGCCCGGGACAGAAAGAGTCCGGTGAGGAGAGAGGCCCACCCGTCCGACGGGGTCGTAGGATGGGAACACCCACAGTGGTGAAGGGCAGGATAGGTGGGCTGTCCAGTTGGTGAAGCCAAGCAGATCCCTGGCATATACCGGGACTTGGGCCGGGTTGTAGAAGCCGCGCGGCGGTTGTGCACTGTAGGAGAGCGTGAGAGTGCCACCTGCGCAAAGCGTCCGGGCGGAGCTTGTTGTCCCTTCGGTCACGTGCTTTGCCAGGGTTTGCTGCTCGGTAACAAGAACCAGGTCGAGGTGTTGGCCCAGGTTTTCTATGGACAGTTCGACGTCTATGCCGTCGCCGTGGTGAGTGCGAGAGTTGGAGAGGTGCCGTGTGGCGCGCAGCTTCAGAAATCTCCTGGTCAGAAGAAGGCCCAGTGTCACGTGTATCGCTATCGGGAGCGCCAGGAGGAGCACTGTCGGGCTGGCCAGGGTGAGCCCCACGACCAGCACCAGCGCTAGCAGTCCGAGCTCGCCGGCTAGCTTGTGGGGGCCCGCCATCGCTCCGCTTTGGGCACCGGGGTCTTCTCGAAGACGGTGCGGATCACCTGCTCGGGCTGGACCTGGCGTTGCCACAGCTCCGGCTTGATGATCAGTCGGTGCACGAGGGCCGGTATGCCCACTTCTTTCACGTCGTCGGGGAGGACGTAGTCCCTTCGTTCGAGCGCTGCACGCGCACGGGATAGCAGCAAGAGCGCAAGCGTCCCCCGCGGGCTGGCTCCCACTTCCACCGACGGGTGTTCGCGGGTGGCTTCCGTCAGCTGTGCCATGTACTCCAGCAGATCGGGATCTACATGGACTTCCTCCAGCGTCGCGCGCATTTCCAGCAACTCCTCGGCAGTGGTGACGGAATTGAGAGTCTCCTCCGGTGTCTTTCGTGCGATACGGCGGGACAGGATATCCACCTCGTCTGCACGCGCCGGATAGCCGAAACGGGTTTGGACCAGGAAACGGTCGACCTGCGCCTCGGGGAGGGGGAAGGTCCCCTCATACTCGATCGGGTTCTGAGTCGCCACAACAATGAACGGTTGAGGAAGAGGATGCGTTTCACCCTCTAGAGTGACCTGTTCCTCCTGCATCGCCTCCAGCAGCGCCGACTGGGTCCGGGCAGTGGCGCGGTTGATCTCGTCGGCCAGGATGATCTGAGCAAAGATGGGACCGGGCTGGAGTTCGAACTCGTCTGTCTGCCGGCGCAACATATAAGTGCCCACGATGTCGCCCGGCAGAAGGTCAGGGGTGAACTGGATCCGCTTGAACGTGAGTCCGAGCACCCGGGCGAAGGAGCGGGCGGCCAGTGTCTTGGCCAACCCAGGGAAGTCCTCGATCAGTACATGGCCGCCGGCAAGCAGACTTATCAGGATCAACCTGAGGGCGCTGCGCTTGCCCACCACCGCCCGCTCAACCTCGGCCAGTATCTCCTCGCTGCGATCGGCTACCCCGGTTAGGTTCAGAGGTCTCCCTCCTGTGCGTATCCCTCCAGTGCGTCCAGAGCGCACGCCATCTCCCGGGCATAGTCTCGCCTTCTGCCGGTCTCCTGTGGGTGAAAGACTCTCACCAGTGAGGGGTTCAGCGGCCATCGGCCGGAACGTATCTCATCGCGTGCCTCGTCCTGACGGATGCCTTCTTGCAGAGCCCGCAGGCCCGCCGCCGTGTGACAAAGGCGTCGTCCCAGGACATCGCGGGCCCAGTTGGAAGTCTCGGCTAGCTCGACGAGTTCGGATAAGCGCTCGATTTGAGTCTGGGTAGGTGGGCGTAATTGCGCCGGCTCGGAGCCCTCCTTGCCCGGCCCGCGGCTGAAAGAGAAGGCGATGACAAAGCCCAGGACGGCCACTACGATCCAGATGAGCCTCTGGGGTATGGCGTCGACGAGTAACCAGAGCTGTGCTAGTGGCTCCGCCAGGAGTGCATGCACGGGAGCTTGCAGCACGATAGCGAGCAGCGCCGCTACAGCCAGCACTGCTACGAATACCGCGACCTTACGCCGACCCATATGCCTCCTCTATCGCCGCAAGCGCGGCCAGGGCCCGTTCCCGTCGGGCCTCGTCGGCTTTGGCGCCGTAGCGGACTTCCTCGAAGAGCCCGGTGAGTTCAGCAACGGAGTGGTGGCGCACTCCACGTTCGACCAGGAGTCGGGCCAGTTCGCGCGGTGTGGCCGCGGGAGCGAGTCCGCCCGCTCTGGGAGCGAGAACGTCCGCCATCTGTGCCCAGCAGCGGATCACCACCTCATCCACCGAGACCCCTGCTCTCAGGTCGTCGACTGCCCGAGCTGCGACTATCTGCAACTCGTCGTCCATTTGCGACGGCTTTGGGGTGGTAGTCCGGCGAACCAGACGCCAACCCAGCCACACAAGAGGCACAACAAGGGCCGTGGCGGCGAGATAGGTCACCCAGCTGGGGACTGCTACAGGGTACTGCTGAGGAGTGTCTCCGGGTCCCGGCTCCTGGGATGGAAACCCGGGCCCCCATGATCCTGCCGGCTCGCCATTCTCCAGCTCGTCTTCTGCGTCTGTCGGCGGTTCCTGGTCGGCAAGCAGGCCCGGGAGGATGGCGATCAGCAATACGCCCATGAATATAATGACCGTGAACACCATCAGATTCACCCTCCATCTGTAGAGGAGCTTCCGCCTGAAGAACGCCATTCCCAGGATCGCAGAGCCTAGAATGAACCAGGGCATGATGTCCAGGATTCGCTCGGTCAGGGCGCGTGAGAATGGCAGAACACCCTGCCCGTACGCATCTGGCTCTTCATGCTCCGGACTCAGCTGTCCTCCCCGGAACTCAAGCGTCTGAAGCCCGGCAGCCAGTATGCCCACCAGGATCACCAGGATGAGCCCCAGGACCAGCACCTGCCACTTGCTCATCAACACCTCGCTATACTACTATTCTAGCATGGGCGCCAGTTGAAGCAAACTCGGGGCCGGTGGCCTGGAAAGGACGGCGTTATCGCTCCTGCGGCATGCTTCTGGTGGCCACGATATTCGCGTCCGTGCCGGCGATATCGCTCACCACCACGTCCAGCATGTCGACCGGAGCCTGTAACTCGATGCGCTTGAGTTGCCGCATTAGGCGGGGGAACAGGCGCTTGGGGACCGGCCCATCCGTGCGCACGGGTATGACGGGCCAGCGCGCTCCCCGGATTCGTACGGTCGTGGTCAGTA
>PUNI01000143.1 GCA_003551745.1 Paracoccaceae bacterium
CGAAGAAGGTGTCGGTGGACAGCACCTGGCCCGGCCGCAGCCGCAGCCCCAGCGGCCCCGTGCCGCTCTGTCGCAGCGCCACGGCGCAGCCCGCCGCACCGTCCCCTCCGCCACCGCCGCCATCGGCCTGGGCGCCGGAGGCGGCCGCGTCCGGGTCACTGCCCTCGCCGGTCCCCGCGCGGCCCTCCCGGCCGTCACGGCGGGCACCGGCCTGGCCCCCGGACCGCGCGGCGCCCCGGCGCCCCTCCAGCGTCCGGTCCGTCAGGCGCAGATACAGCGCCTCGGGCAGGCCGGGGCCAGGCATCAGCGTCGATTGCAGGACATGCATCGCGACATCCCTTCGCTGACGCCCGACCCGCCAGACTGACCGCCGGAGGCGTTCCCCGGCACGGCCCCGGCACGGCCCCGGCGCCCCTGAATTCCATCCCGGCAGGCCTATCCCCGCGCATGGCGGGGCGCAACAGCGCGGGCGCCCGCGGCCGCGCCGCGCAGCCGCCCCGCCGGGCCAGCGCCCGTTCCAGTGCCCGTCCCTGTCCCTGTCCCTGTGCCGCAGGCGCTTTGACAACGCGGCATAAAGCCTTGTAGGGCACAGCGGCGCGAGCCACCCCGGGACAGAAGGTCTTCCATGCGCGACGTCACAACCGCCCGCGCCCGGGCCGATGCCGACCGGCTGGATGCCTATGACAGCATCCTGCACCGGATGCGGGGGTTCCTGTACCGCTGCCGCAACGATGCCGATTACTCGATGACCTTAATGCAGGGCCAGGTGATGGAGCTGCTGGGCTATCCGGCCTCGGATTTCCTGCACGCGGGGCGGTCCTATGCAGGCACCATCCACCCCGAGGATGCCGCGGCGGTGGATGCCGCCGTGGTCGAGGGGCTGGCCGGCCGCCGCGTCTGGAGCGTGGACTACCGGCTGATGCGCGCCGACGGCCGGCCGATGTGGGTGCGCGAGACGGGGGGCGGCGTATGGGGGGTGGACGGCGCGCTGACCCATCTGGAGGGCGCGGTGTTCGACATCGGCGCCACCAAGCAGGCCGCGCGCGAGACCGCCGCCCTGCTGTCGGATGTCGGCGCCACCCGCCGCGACATCCTGGACGCCACCGAAACCATCCCGCGGGTGCTGCAAGCGCTGCGGCTTCTGGCCATCAACGCCCGGATCGCGGCGGCGCGGGCGGGCATGGCCGGGCGCGGCTTTGCCGTGGTCGCCGCGGAGGTCGGCGCCCTGGCGGACGCCACCAACACCGGCGCCGAGGGCATCGACCGGCTGACCCGGAAACTGCAGGCCCAGCTGGCGGCCTTCGACCGCTGAGCGCCGTCACGCTTCCGCCGGCCCGCTTCCGCCGGCCCGCCCCCTGTGCCAGCCGCATGTCCGGGAGGGCGGCTGTGTCCGGCGGCCCGGCGAAAGCGCAGGCCGGCACCGCCCGCCGCGGGATCGGCCCCGGGTTTCCGGTCCGGGTCCGGGATTTCGATCCGGGCTTGCGGTCCGGAGGGTCGATGCGACCGGCGGCTCCGGAGACGGACCTCTGCCCCTGCCTCGGCGACGTCCCGGAAAACAGCCGACCCGCACCGACCGGTCACCACCCGGGGCCGCTGGTCCGGGCAGGGGGTGCGGGTGGCCCGGGGTCCTGGGGCGGGCCGGGATTCGGAGCGGGCTGGCACCGGGCGCGCCGGCGCAGCCCGGCACAGGGACACCCGGCGGCACGGGTCCGCCCGGGCGCGGCTCCCTCGGGCCCAGGGGGCCCGCGCCCGGCGCCGGTTCGGGGGACGCGCCCGGTGCCCCTGGCACATCGCGCCGCGCGCGCCCCCGCCCCGCCGCTCCGGCCGATCCCCCGGAAACTGACTAAATTGCCGGGCTCTTTTTGCGGCAGAACCCCTTGACCGGAAAACCCGCATTAACCCGGAGCGCGGATCAAGGGGCCCTGTCGCCGGCCGGCCCGCGGGACCCGGTCCGGTCGGCTCCCGGACACTGTGTGAAAGGATCCTCGCCATGACCGCCCTTGCCCTTGTCTCCTCGCGGCCGCCGCGCGCCGTGCTGGCCATCGCCTGCGCGCTGTCGCTGGCCGCACCGGCGCTGGCCGATGCGCCGATGACCATCGACGGCGCCGCCACCGTGGACGCCGAGGGGGTGATCGCGCTGATCACCGACCGCGCCGACCTCGTCATCCTCGACAACCGGCGCGAGGGCGACTACGCCGCCGGCCATATCGAGGGCGCGCTGCGGCTGCTCGACGACGACATCACCGGCCCCGAGGTGCTGGCCGGCGTGGTGCCCGGCACCGACACGCCGGTGCTGTTCTACTGCAACGGCCTGTCCTGCGGCCGCGCGGCCAATGCCGTCGCCATGGCGGTGGGCTGGGGCTATTCCGACGTGCATTACTATGCGCTGGGGATGGAGGAATGGCGGGACCTGGGCCTGCCGCTCGTCACGCAGTGACCCGGCGACCGGGGGGCCGTGCCCATCCCGGGCCGCGCAGGCGGCCCCGGGCCGGCCCCCCGGATCACCCCTCGACAGATTTTTCCAGCGGGACGGCCGCCGGCGCGCATGGCAGGGCGCAGGCCCGCCATGGCCGTGCCGGCGCACCGCAGCCTGCGGGCGCCCCCCTCTCCCGTCCCGCCGCCGCCCTGAGGATCACCCCATGAAGATCACGCTGCGCCACTGGACGCCGGGGAAATACCGCAACCTGCTGATCGGGGTGGCGCTGGCGCAGGCGCTGGCGCTGGGGGTGACGCTGGTCATCGGCCTCTACACCACCCGCGACTATGGCGCGCTGGCGGGCGACCACAGCCTGGCGCGCAGCCAGGCCGCCGCCGGCGAGGCGGTCGCGGCCCTGCTGTGGTCCGACCATGTCGATCTGGTCGCCCGCACCGGGGCCGAGATCGCCCGCGAACTGGCGCCGCTGATGGACGACCCCGCGGCGCTGGCCGACCATCTGGCCGGGGTCTATGCCCGGGGCGCGATCTCGGGCGGGTCGGTGGACCTGCGCGGGATCAGCCTGTTCGACGCCGAGCTGCGCCCGCTGGCGGCGCATTGGCGCGACGGTGCGGCGCCCGATCTGCCCGCGGCACTGGCCGAGGGGCTGGCCGCGCGCGAGGGCGCCGACCGGCTGCGCCCGCTGGTGCGCGGCTGGACCACCCAGGGCGCCGCCGCCCCCCGCGTCAGCGTGGCGGTGCCGGTGGGCGGGCTGCGGCTGGCGGGCTATGCGGTGCTGCATGTGGACCCGGTGACGGCGCTGCAGGGTCTGGACCTGCGGCTGGCCATGCCGGTGCGGCTGTTCACCCTGGATGGTGCGGCGCTGCCGGGCCCCGAGGCGGTGGTGCTGGCGGAGGGCGCCCGGGCGGTGCCCGCGCCGCTGACCGTCACCGCGCCCGACGGCACCGCGCTGCTGGAGGTGGAGGTGCTGGAGGACCGCGCCGCCCTCCTGGCCGCGCTGGAGGCGGCGGGCCAGCGGTCGCTGATGCTGACGCTGGCCGCCGCGGGCGGGCTGGCGCTGCTCGTGGTGCTGGTCCTGTGGCGCTATCTGGCGCGCGCCCATGCCCGCGAGGCCGAGATGGACGCGCAGGTGGCCGACACCCGCGCCCGCGAGGCCGCGGCCGAGGCCACCCGCGCCGAGAAGGCGGAGCGGGATGCGACCACCCATGCCCGGGTGGTGCGCGACCTGTCGCAGGGGTTGGAGCGGATGGCGGCGGGCGACCTGCGCCAGCCCATCGACAGCCCCGCGGACGACCCCTTCCCGGCGCAATACGCCACCCTGCGCGACAGCTACAACGCGGCCCTGGCGCGCCTGTCCGAGATCCTGGCCGAGATCGACCGGGTCGCCGGCGGCGTGCGCGAGGGCGCGGCCGACATCAGCCGCGCCACCGCGGACATGTCGCACCGGGCCGAGACGCAGGCGGCGACGCTGGAGCAGTCTGCGGCGGCGCTGGACGAGATGACGGCGAGCGTGCGGTCGGCGGCCGAGAAGGCGGCCGAGGCGGATGCCGCGGTGGGCTCGGTGCGGCGCGAGGCCGACGACAGCCGCGCGGTGGTCGCGGCCACGGTGGAGGCGATGGGCAAGATCGAGGCCTCCTCGACCCAGGTCGCCCAGATCATCGGGGTGATCGACGATATCGCCTTCCAGACCAATCTGCTGGCGCTCAACGCGGGCGTGGAGGCGGCGCGGGCGGGCGAGGCCGGGCGCGGCTTTGCGGTGGTGGCCTCGGAGGTCCGCGCGCTGGCGCAGCGCGCCTCGGGATCGGCGCAGGAGATCAAGGACCTGATCTCGACCTCGGGCGTGCAGGTGCAGGAGGGGGTGCAGCTGGTGGGCCGCACCGGCGAGGCGCTGGGGCGCATCGCCGGCCGGGTGGCGGAAGTGTCGGAGCTGGTGTCGGACATCTCGGTGTCCGCGCGCGAGCAGGCCACCGGGCTGCAGGAGATCAACTCGGGCGTGAACCAGCTCGACGAGGTCACCCAGGCCAATGCCGCGGCGCTCGAGGAGGCCACCGCCTCGGCCCAGACCATGCATGGCGAGGCCGAACGCCTCGCCGAGGCCCTCACCCGCTTCGCCACCGCCCGCGCCGCCACCCCGCTCCCCGCCGCGCAGCCCCGCCCGGTGCTCGCCCCGGTCCCTGCTGCCCCCTCCCCTGCCCGCCCGACGCCGGTCCCGGCGGCCGCCGCGCGCCCGGTTGCCACGGGAACCTGGGCCGAGTTCTGATCCCGACGGCCCCGGGTGCCGCCCGGTCCCGGTGCGCCCGGACTGTCCCCCGAAAACCGCTGGCGCCGCGCCGCGGAGGTCAGGCGCGGGGGCCGTCGGCATGGGCTGCGCGGCGGGCCTGTCCCGCCCTGCCGGCCCATGGGCCGCCTGC
>PUNI01000194.1 GCA_003551745.1 Paracoccaceae bacterium
CGCTGCCCGAGCCAGGGCAGAAGCTGCCAGTCGCCCCGGATCCAGCGGTGGCTGCGCCGGACATAGCCCAGGTAGTCGGCGGGAAAGTCCTCGTAGAGCACGATGTCGCTGGCCAGCGCCGTGCGGCCGTGCAGGCCCTCGAACAGGTCGTGGCTGAGGATCGCGTTCTCGGGGATGCGGCCCTCGGTGGCGCGGCGGAAGGCGGCGACGTCATAGGCGCCCTTGCCGGTGAAGATGCCCTCGCCGAAGAGGTCCTGATAGACGTCCGAGACCGCGCGGCTGTAGATGTCGATCGCCGTGTCGCCGGTATAGAGCCGGGCGAAGGGCGACCGCGTCCCGGCCTCGGGCGCGATCTCGACGCGCGGCTGGATGAAGCTGTATCCCTCGCGCACCCGGCCGCCCTGCGCGTCGAACCCGGCGCGGTTCAGCGGATGGGCGAGCGCGCCGAGCAGCCTTTGCGCCGCGCCGGGCGGCAGGATCGTGTCGGCGTCGAGCGTGATCACGTAGGGCGTGCCGACGAGGCGCCCGGGCTCGCCCGCCCGCACCGGGAAGGCCGCATCCTCGCCGGTGGCGAGGAAGTCGTTGAACTGCATCAGCTTGCCGCGCTTGCGCTCCCAGCCCATCCAGATCCCGTCGGCCCGGTTCAGGCGCCGCTCCCGGTGCAGCAGGGCGAAGGGGCGGCGGTCGGGATAGCGGTCGTTGAGCCGCTCGATGCCCTCGCGCAGCGCCGCGATGATCGCCGCATCGCCGGGCCGTTCGGCCGCCTCGGCATCGTTAAGATCGCTCAGGATCACGAAGACCAGTTCCGGCACCGGGTTGGTCAGCCAGTTCGTCTCGGCCCGCGCCAGCAGCGGCGCGACCTCGGCGGCATCGCGGAAGATCACCGGCACCGCCACCGCCGCGCGCATCCCCTCCGGCAGGCCCGCCTCGAAGTCGAGCTTGGGCAGGATGCGCGGCGGCAGGATCAGCGTCACCAGCCAGTGCGTGATCGTCACCGACAGGATGCTGGCCGGGATCAGCGACAGGACGAGCCCGCCGGCAAGCGCCGCGGGCCCGGCCTCGCGGCTCCACAGGATGGCGGCTGGAACGAGGAGCGCGGCGAGGCCGACGACGACGAGCGCGGCGAAGTAGAGCGGCCGCGCCCGGCCGGCAACGAAGCGCTCGAACGCTTTTGCCGGCGTGGACCGGTAGCCGATCTCGCTTTCCAGCACCCGGCGCCCCGAGCCGATCAGCCAGTGCCCGACATGGCCCTGCCGGGGATCCTCCTTCCGCGCCTCGCCCCGTGCCAGCACCAGCCGGGCCACCTCGCTCTCGCCGCGGCCACTGCCCCGCGCCAGTTCCTCGACCGCCTTGCGGTAGAGATCGCGGCTGTCGAAATCCATGCCGGCAAAGGCACCAGCCGGGTCGCGCCGGAGCGCGGCATCGACCCCGCTGGTGCGGTCGAAGAAATCCTTCCAGGGAATCGCGGCCAGCAGGGTCAGCGCCGTGATCGCCCGGGCAACGCATTCGGTGGGATCGTGCCGCTCCGCCCAGCGGTTGTGCCGCCCGACCGTGATCGACACAGACAGGCCCGGGAACAGCTCACCCAAGGCCAGGATGAGCGTTTCCATGCAGATCAGCCGCAGCATGACTGGCAGCGCCCACAACTCGGCGATCGTCAATTCCTGACCTTCCTGATAGGCCAACACGAAATGCGCGAGGCTCTCCAGACCCGGCTGCATTTCGATCGCGTCGAGCGCGCCGTGGGCGACGAAATAGACGCGCGGCAGATCGCCGTATTCCGGCTGGGCAAGGGGTGGCAGGCGGCGATAGAAACGCTCTGGCATGTCCTGGCGCGTCGCGCGGATCGCGCGCCTGATGACATGGTCGTTGTCCATGAGCCATTCGGCGGCCTTCGCCGCCTCGTCCGGCGGGTCTGCCGCGAAGCGCCGTGCCTGCGCCAGCCAGCGCGCCAGCCGGTCGCCGGCATCGAGGATCGGCAACGGCCGCGGCGGTGAGTACGCGGCGCTGTGATGCCTTTGCAGATCCAGCGCGGCAAGCCGCACCGGGTCCATCGGATCCGGCGCCGGCATCGTGCTCAGGCCCAGCCGTGGCCCGACTTGTCGAGACCGGTTGCGCCGGGCCGGGCCGCCCGGGCGGGGGCGGATTGGCCGCGCGCGGAGCGGACAACGAGAAGCGGCTTGCGCATATGGGTGACAAGGAAATCGGCTACGCTACCCAGCGACTGGTCGGCATAGCCCCCGGCACCCTTGGCGGCCAACACGATCAGATCGGCCCCTTCCTCGACAGCTGCCCGCGCCAGCCGGTGGCGTGGATCGTCGCCATTCACGATAAGGGAACGGATTGCGCGCCGGTCCAATGCCAGACGCGCGCGCAGGCGGCTCATGTAGCGTTCGGCAGTCTTGCGATTGTGTTGCGCGATGTTCCGGCGCAAGGCGATGCCGGCCTCGTCGGGCGGACCGATCTCGGTGATCGCCGGCTCGGGAAGCGCATGCGCGACCACCAGCTCCGCGCCAAAGGCGTCGGCAAGGGCAACCGCTGGCGGCAGCGCGACTTCGGCCCGCCGCGAACAGTCGAGCGGCACCATCAACCGCCGAATCGCCGCCACTGCTTGCCCCGAGTCCAGCATCGCCCCTGGCGGCACGATCAGCACCGAACAGGGTGCAGCCTCGATGATGCGCCGCGCCGTATCGCCGATGACGCGGCCCGGGCGCGCGTCCTCGCCCACCGCTCCGATCAGGCACAGATCCACCGCGGAATGCTCAAGAACTGCCTGAAAACAATCGTCGAATGGCCCGATCGCCACCTCAATCCCTACAGTTCCGCCCTCGTCGGCACTGGCATTTTCGAGCAGGTGCCCAACCCGGTTGCGAGCTTCGATCCGGCGCATTTCCCAAGCGATCGGGTCATGCGGGGCGGCGCTTTTGGCCGAGGTGTCGAGCACACACAGGGTTCGCAGCGACGCGTGCAGCCGCCGGGCGAGCATGTTGGCCCAGACAAGCACGCTACCTGCCTGTGACGAACCATCGATACAGGCAAGAATGCTCTGGAATCCCGCCGCCGCTTGCGGTTGCGCCTCGGCTCTCCCCACAATCGATCGCTTCGCACCGACCGCAAGATGCGTCGATTTTGTCCCAGCTGTCGTGTTCATCGTCGAGCCCCCCCTGTCGAACGCGAGTACGAACCGACGGTCCTACTGAGCATTCAAGATAACAGTGACTTTCGATTGCCCAAGATCGGGTACTTGGGCGCTGCGCCTTTGCAAGTGCGCGGCAAACAATATCTGCAATATAATATCGCAAACTGTGAAGACTTGCACATTGATCTTGATCAACACGCGGGTCCAGCTTGCTCGGGCGGTCCGGCGTCTGGAACGCAGGTTGAACAATCCCCTCCCGCAGATACTTCTTGATCGTGTTCCGCGATACGCCGGTCCGCCGCGCGATCTCGCGAATGGGCATCTTGTCTCGCAGTGCCCGTTTCCGGATATCCTTAAAAAATCCCATGTCTAACAATCCTGTAGCCCCCAGCTGCTTCGCGCCGGGGCAAGGTTGCACATGGGTCAGTTCTCAGTGACAATCAACAACAGTCTTCCCGGCGCTTGCCCGCCAGTAGTGGAGTGCAGCCAGGCTGAGCAGGCGCGCATCGCCGAGGAAGTCGCCGGACTACCGGAGGGGGCGCTGATCCTGACCCTGTTCCGCCCGTCGTTCTTCGCCGCGCAACCGGGCGGCTTAGGGCTGCGGCAGATGGGGCAAGGGTGCGGGCGCTGCCCGCAACGGGGTTGATACGGCCGCACCCGACCCCACCTGAAAAGGATGGCCGTTGCGCGAACGCGTCGCGCGGCAAGGGACGGGAGGCAAGCGATGGGGTGGTCTGCGAAACTCGGCCGGTTCGCCGGCATCGATGTGTACATTCACGCGACCTTCCCGCTTCTCTTCATCTGGGTGGGCTTCGTCTATTGGTTGCACACGGGCACCATCGCAGGGGTGTTGTTCGGCCTGTCCTTCATCGCGGTGCTGTTCGTCTGCGTCGTACTGCATGAATACGGCCATGCGCTGACCGCGCGCTATTTCGGCATCGGCACCAAGCATATCACGCTGCTGCCCATCGGCGGCGTCGCCATGCTGGAGCGGATGCCGAAAGACCCATGGCAGGAAATCGTCGTCGCGCTGATGGGCCCGGCGGTGAATGTGGCGATTGCGCTGGTGCTTTTCGTGATCCTGCGCGCCGGTGGTGGTGGCGGCGGCGAGGTGATGCCCGAGGCGCCGATGCCGGCGAATTTCCTGCAAGGCGTCCTGATCGCCAATGTGTTCCTCGCGGTCTTCAACATGATCCCGGCCTTTCCGATGGATGGCGGGCGAGTGCTGCGCGCGGCGCTGTCGCTGCGCCTGGGCCGGCTGCAGGCAACGCAGCTTGCCGCCCGCATCGGTCAGGCCCTGGCCATCTTTTTCGGTCTGGTCGGGCTGTTTGCCAATCCGCTGCTGATCCTGATCGCGGTGTTCGTGTGGATCGGGGCGGCGGCCGAGGCCAGCGCCTCGGAGATCGAAACGCGCCTGCATGACAAGCCGATATCGCGGGCGATGATCACCGACTTCCAGACGCTGGCGCCCCACGCGCCGCTGTCGCGCGCGGTGGAGCTGACGCTCGCCGGCACGCAGAAGGATTTCCCGGTGCTTGACGCCGGTCGTCTGGTCGGCGTGGCGAGCCAGAGCGCGATATTGCGCGGGCTGCGCGATCACGGGCTCGATGGCCGGGTCGCCGAGGTGATGGACCCGCCGGTCACCGCCGATATAGACTCGAAACTGACCGAACTTGTCGAGAACCTTCAGCAGGGCGAG
>PUNI01000542.1 GCA_003551745.1 Paracoccaceae bacterium
CCAAATCCCTGCGCAACCGTTCCCAGACGGCCGTCTGGCGTGGATTCGAGGGGCTGAAGACCGCGCAGCAGGCGCTCGCCCGCAGCCGGCCTGACGCGCATCTCTTCATCTTTGGCTGTCAGCGGTCGGGCACCACGCATCTGGAGCGTCTGTTCCGCGCCGATCCGCGTTCGGTGGTGTTCGGGGAGTACAGCGCCCTCTCGATCCGCCCGGACCGCACCCTCTGGCGCCCGCTGCCCGAGGTGCACGCGCATCTGGCGCGCCAGCACGCGCGCTATACCGTGGCGCGCTCCCTGCTGGCCTCGCACCGGGTGCGGGAGGTCTTCGCCGAGATGCCCGAGGCCGTGGCCATCTGGCTGTTCCGTGCGCCGGAGCGCGTGGTCGCTTCGATGCTGACCAAATGGCAAGGAGACTTCCGGGCGATCTCGGAGCGGGTCGAGTCCGACGCCGACGGCAGCTGGGCGCTGAGGGAGCTCTGGGCGCGGATTGCCGACGAGGCGCAGGACGCGGCGCCCGAGGCCGACGCCACCCAGCGGCTGCGCGACAGCTATGCGCTGTTCTGGTATCATCGCAACCGGCTCTTTCTCGACCAGGCACTGGCCGATCACCCCCGCGTGCTTGCCGTCGACTACCGCGACCTTGTGGCCGATCCTGCACGCGTGACCCGCGCCGCGCTGGCGCTGGCCGGGCTGGCGCCGCCGCGCCTCGCCTTCCCGGTGCCGACCCGCCGCGGCCCGATGCCGGCGGGCGCGGCCTCCGCCGCCCCACCGGCGCTGTCGCCGCCGGTCGCCGCGCGATGCGCGGCGCTCTACCGGCAGCTGCGCGCCGTGACGGGCGCCGATGCCGGCTGATGGCGGAGCCGGCCGGTCCGATGATGCTCGCCGTGGCCACCCAGGATCCCCACGCCGTCGCCGAGACCTATGTGCGCCAGCACATGCGGCGTATCGCACCCGGCCGCACCGTCGGCATCGGGCTCGCCTGCCAGGGGCCGCCCCCCGATGACCTGCCGTTTTTCTGCCTGCCCGCCCATGCGCCCGGCCTGGCCGGTCGGCTCCAGTCGCTCTCGGCGCTGCTGCGTAGCGGCTATGCCGGCACACCGACACCGGCAGCAGAGGCGCGGCTCGGACGTTTTCTCGAGGCGCACGGCGTGCGCTGCATCCTCGCCGAGTTCGGCCCCACCGGCGCTGCCCTGCGCCGGGTTTGCCGAAGCCGCGGGTTGCGGCTCTTCGTCAATTTCCATGGCTATGACGCCACGGTCATGCCGCGCCGGGCCCGCATCCGGCATGCCTACCGGCTTCTGGCGCGCGATGCGGAGGGCGTGATCTGCGGCTCGCAGCATTTCCGGCAGATCCTGATCGGTCTGGGATTTCCGCCGCAGAAGATCTCGGTGGTGCCCTGCGGCGTCGATCTTGCCGCCTTCCGCCCGGGACAGTTGCGCGACCGCAACCGGGTGATCGGCGTCGGCCGGCTCACCCCCAAGAAGGCGCCGGACCTGCTGATCCGCGCCTTCGCCCGCGCCGCCACCGACCGGCCCGGGCTGCGCCTTTCGCTGATCGGAGACGGCCCGCTGATGCCGCGCTGCCGGGAACTGGTGGCGGAGTTGGGGCTGCAGGACCGCATCGACCTGCTGGGCGCGCAGCCCCATGCCGCGATCCGCGACCGGCTGGCCGCGGCGGGCATCTTTGCCCAGCACTCCCTGACCGCCCCGAACGGGGATCAGGAAAGCCAGGGCATCTCGCTCGTCGAGGCGATGGCCGCGGCGCTGCCCGTTGTGACGACCGACCACAACGGGTTTTCCGAAACGGTGCTCCACGGCACCACCGGCCTGCTCTCGCCCGAGGGCGATGTGCCGGCGATGGCGGCCCATCTCGCCGCGCTGGCCGATGCGCCGGAGAGGGCCGCGGCGCTCGGTGCGGCAGGTCGGGCGCGCGCCGAGGCCCGTTTCGATGCCGAGGCCCTGACCGGCCGCCTGCGGGCGCTTCTGCTGCCGGGGAAAGAGGGGTGCGCATGACCACCGCGCCCCGGCCGATCCGCGTCGCCCTGGGCTCGGTGCCCAAGGACAGCGGAACCTTCACCTTCTACCGGAACCTCCGCCCCGCCCTTCTCGACCGGGGCATCGAACTGCGCTGCATCACCGTCGGCGCCGAGCAGCGCGCGCTCTGGGAGACAGCCTATGCCGATGAGGGCTGCGTGCTGCTGGCCGGCCGCAGCCTCGACCCGAAGCGGCAGGCGCGCAGCTTCGCGGCCTGGTGCGCGCAGGAGAACATCGACATCGTCATCGGTCTCAATTCCGAGCCCATCCTGTCGGCCCTGCCGCATCTGCCCGAACGCATCCGCGTCCTGTCGCGCTGCGCCAACGGCTTCGATCACGGCTATCGGATCAGCCTGTCGGGGCGCGACCGGCTGGCGCGGATCATCGCCCTGACCCCGCGCCTGCGCGACGATCTGATAACCGACTACGGGGCGCCGTCCGACCGGGTCGTCCTCATTCCCAACGGCATCGCGGCGGCGCCCTTCGACGCCGCCGCCCGGCCGCGGCCCACCGGCCCGCGGCTCGAGCTGGGCTTTCTCGGCCGGCTGGAACACGGCCAGAAGGGCGTGCTGCATCTGCCTGCGATTGTCGCGGCGCTGAAGGCGCAGGATGTGCCGTTCCGGCTGCGCATCGCCGGCAAGGGCCGGCACGGCCCCGATCTGCGCCGGGCGCTCGCGGCGGAGATCGGCGCGGGCCGGGTCGACCTCCTCGGGCCGCTGGCGCCCACCGAGGTTCCCGGGTTTCTGGGCAGCACGGATGTCTTCCTGTTCCCATCGCATTTCGAGGGCTGCCCGAATGCGCTGCTGGAAGCGATGATGGCGGGCTGCGCGCCGGTGAGCTGGCGTCTGCCCGGCATCACCGATTTCGTTCTCGAGGACGGTCGCAGCGGCTCGCTGGTCCCGACCGGCGACACCGCGGCCTTCGCCGGCCGCATCGCCGCGCTGGCCCGCGATCCGGCCGGGCTTGCCGCCATGCAGCGCGCCGCCGCGGCCGAGGCCCGCCGGCGCTTCGCCGACCATGTCGCCGCCGACGCCTATGCCGCGCTGTTCCAGGCGGTGATGGCCGAGCCCGCACCGCCCTGGCAGCCCCGAGACTGGCGCCGGTTCGTTGCGGATCCGAACTTTCCGCGCAGCTGGCGCAGACGCGTTCCGCCCGGGCTTCGGGCAGTCGGGCGCAGGGTGCTGGCACGGCTGCGCTGAGCGCGCCGACCGCATGCCGAAAACATTGCTTGGGCTAGGGCTTTGCGGCAAGGATTGTGTGACCCAGCCGGGCTTCGGGGCGACTGGGGTGTTGGGCTGTCCGGAGAGCGAGCATGGCAAGCGGCGCTGCGTCGCCCACCCTGATCTACATACTCGGCCTGCCGTTTTCCGGCACGACGCTCTTCGCCGCGGCGATGGGCAACAGCGACGGAGTGGTGAACTGCGGGGAGATCAGCTTCGTCGAGAAGGACTTCATGCCCTGGAAACGCTGTTCCTGCGGGGCGCGGCTGGCGGAGTGCGGCTTCTGGGCCCCGCTGCGCGCCGAGGCGGCCCGGGATCGCGCGGCGGAAAAGCCGGCGCTGGCCTTGGAACCCGAGGCGGGCCCCCACCCTCTGGATACGCGGATGCTACCCTGGCACGCCCATCTGCGGCTGTTTCTGGGCAGGCCGCTGGACGCGGTTTTTCCAGAGGCCGAGTTGCGCGACTATGCCGCGCGCCACGCCCGTTTCATCCGGGCTGCGGCGCGACAGGCGGGGGCGCTCTTCGTCGTCGATGCCTCGAAGAGCCCGCGCCGGCTCGAGGCGCTGCTCCGCCACGGCGATCTGCCGATCTGGGTCGTGGTAGTGTCGCGCCAGCCGGACCACGCCTTCGGCGCGCTGCTCAAGCGCGCGCGTCGCCGCGACCCGTCCCATTGGCTGATCAAGGCGCCGTGGCACCTCGCCGCCATGGTCTATCATCTGCGCTGCATGGATCGGCTGCGCCGGACCCTGCCGCCCGACCGGGTTATCGAACTGTCCTACGAAAGCCTCGTCACCCGGCCGGGCGCGGTCGAGGCGACCCTGTCGCACTGGCTGGGAACGCCAGTGTGCTTCAAGGTCGAAGCCGAGAACGCGCTGCCGATGCGGGGCCAGCATGTCTACACGGGAAGCCGGTGGCTTGCTCGGCTCGACGCGGGCGCGCCGACCGTGACGCTGCGCCCGCCACTGGCCAAGCCCGAACTCACCCCCGCCGAGGCCCGGCTGTTTGCGGCCGCCCGGCGGCTGATCCCGGCGCTGAAGCCCCGGCCCGAGCGTCTCCTTCCGCCCGAGGCGCCGTTGCGACCACGCAGCGCGCCATGATCCGCGCGGCCCGCTCCGTCTATCGCCGGCGGCTGCGACGCTATGCCTATCTGCGCCACCTGCTGTCGGGAAAGCCGCCCGCCCCCTTCGACTGTGCCTTCGTGATCGGCCAGAACAAGACCGGAACAACTTCGATGGCGCGCTTCCTCGAGGCCTGTGGCCTTCGCCACCTGTCGATCAACGAGCATGTGCGCGCCCGATACCACCGCGAGGGAATGGCTTATCTGGACCGGCTGGCCCGGCACTTCCACTCCTTCGACGATCTTCCCTGGAACCGGCTCGAGGTGATCGAGCATTTCATGAGCCAGGATCGCGACTTCCGTTTCATCCTCACGACGCGCGATCCCGACGCCTGGTTCGACTCCTGGGTCCGCTTCCAGCGCAAGCGACAGCGGACGCCGCCGCCGGAGGCCGACCGCGCCCGTCTCACCGATGGGCTGCGGTCACGCGATGCTCACTGCCGCCTGCTGGCGGCGCGCTTCGCGCGAC
>PUNI01000535.1 GCA_003551745.1 Paracoccaceae bacterium
CGCCGGGCCGGCTGCTGCGCCATGTGGCCGCCCTGCGCGGCGGGCGGGCGACCATCGCGGTGCTGGTGACCCTGCTGAAACACCCCCTGACCCATTCCGGCGCCGACCGCGGCGAACACCTGCGCCAAAGCCGCGATCTAGAGTTGCATTTGCGTCGCCACGGCCCCGCCTTTCCGGATGGCGCGGCGCTGCGCGGCTGGGCCGGTGGCGCGGCGGCGGGCTGGGCCGACTGGCTCGCGGGTTTGCTGCAGGCGCTTCCGGCCACGGGCGCCCGGCCGCTGGCCGAGCATGTGGCGGACCATCTGGCGCTGACCCAGGCTCTGGCGGGTGGGCCAGCCGGCGGTTCGGGCGGGCTGTGGGAGGCTGCGGCGGGCGATTCCGCCCGCGCGACTATGGCCGAACTCGAGCGTGAGGCTGGCTACGGCGGCCGCCTGACGGCTGCCGAGTATGCGGCGCTGGTCGAGGCGCTGCTGTCGCGCCGCGAGGTGCGCGAGCCGGTGCAGCCGCATCCGCTTATCCGGATCTGGGGCACCCTGGAAGCGCGGGTGCAGGGCGCCGATCTGGTGATTGTCGCCGGTCTGAACGAGGGCGTCTGGCCCGAGCTGCCCGCGCCCGACCCCTGGCTCAACCGGCGGATGCGCCGGGATGCGGGGCTTCTGCTGCCCGAGCGCCAGATCGGGCTTGCCGCGCATGACTTCCAGCAGGCGGCCTGTGCGACGGAGGTGGTGCTCAGCCGCGCCTGCCGCGACGCGGAGGCCGAAACCGTGCCGTCGCGCTGGCTGAACCGGCTCACCAACCTGCTGTCCGGGCTAGAGGCACAGGGCGGGGCTGTGGCCCTGGCCGAGATGCGGGCGCGCGGCGCGGTGCTGCTGGCCGAGGCCCGCCGTCTCGACGCCGAGGTTGCGCCCGTCCCGAGCGCGCCGCGCCCGGCGCCGCGCCCGCCGCGTGCCGCCCGGCCGCGCCAGCTCTCGGTGACCCGCATCGAGACGCTGATCCGCGACCCCTTCGCGATCTATGCGCGCGAGATCCTGCGCCTGCGGCCGCTCGATCCGCTGCACCCGCTGCCCGACGCCCTGCTGCGCGGCACCGTGCTGCACGAGGTGGTCGAGCGTTTCGTCGCCAGCCGGGAGGCGGGCGAAAGCCGCGCCGACGCCCTGGCCCGGCTGCGGGCCCTCGCCGGGGAGGTTCTGGAGCGCCGCGTGCCCTGGCCCGCGGCCCGGCGTTTGTGGCACGCGCGGCTCGACCGCGTGGCCGGATGGTTCCTCGACCTCGAAGCGGCCCGCGGCGGCGAACCGCTGGGCCTGGAGGGTCCGGGGCGCATCGAGCTCGCAGCCCTGGGCTTCACCCTGACGGCCAAGGCCGACAGGATCGACCGGCTGCCCGACGGCCGGCTGGAGATCCTCGATTACAAGACCGGCCGGGTGCCCTCGCCACGCGAGCAGGAGCTCTTCGCCAAGCAGCTTCTTCTGGAGGCCGCCATCGCCGACCGAGGCGGCTTCGCCGCCATCCCGCGGCACCCGGTTGCGCAGGTCACCTATGTCGGGCTGGGCAGCCGGCCCCGGGTCCAGATCACCCCGGTCGGCCCCGATCTGCTCGCCCGCACCTGGGAGGAGCTCGGCGCCCTGATCGCACGCTACCTCTCGCCCGAACAGGGCTTCACCGCCCGGCGCGCGCTGCATGAGGAACGCCGCGCGGGCGACTACGACCACCTCGCGCGGTTCGGGGAATGGGGGCTGGGCGATCCGCCGCAGCCCGAGGACGTGGGGGCCGGGCCATGACCGCGCTCGACCCTGCGAGCCTGCGGCAGGTGCAGGCGGCGGAGCCCGGCGCCTCCACCTGGCTGGCCGCCAATGCCGGCTCCGGCAAGACCCGTGTGCTGACCGACCGCGTCGCCCGGCTGCTGCTGAACGGGGTCTCGCCGCAGAGCATCCTGTGCCTGACCTATACCAAGGCCGCCGCCGGCGAGATGCAGAACCGGCTGTTCCGGCGGCTGGGGGCCTGGGCGATGCTGGCGGACCGTGACCTGCAGGCCGAGCTGGAGCGGCTGGGAGTGGCCGAGGCGCTCGACGCGGGAACGCTTGCCCGGGCGCGCCGGCTCTTCGCCAGGGCCATCGAGACGCCGGGCGGGCTGAAGATCCAGACCATCCATGCCTTCTGCGCCGGCCTCCTGCGGCGGTTTCCGCTGGAAGCCGGCGTCTCGCCGCGCTTTGCCGAGATTGACGACCGCAGCGCCCGGCAGCTGCAGGAGATAGTGCTGGAGCGGCTTGCCGAGGACGCGCCCGCCGCCTTCGATGCGCTGGCCGCCCATGTCGGCGGCGACGACAGTGTGGCAAACCTGCTTGACGAGATCATCCGCCACCGCGACGCGCTGCGCAGGCCACTGGACCGGGACGGCGCGCTGGCGGCCTTCGGCCTGCCGCCGGGTTTCGATGCGCCGCGGCTTCTGGCCGAGGTTTTCCAGGGTTCGGAGGCGGCCCTGCGCGACGCCTTGCTCCCGGCCCTGCGCGCTGGCAGCAAGACCGATCTCGCCGCCGCCGACCGTCTGGCGGCACTGAAACTCGCACCCCCGGATCTGACAGATCTGGAAGCCTTCGAAGCCGTGCTGCTGACCGGCGCGGGAGCGAAGCTGCCCTTCTCGGCCAAGATCGGCAGCTTTCCCACCAAGGCAACCCGAGCCATGCTGGGCGATCGGCTCGGGCCGCTGGACGCGCTGATGGCGCGGGTCGAGGCCGCCCGGCCACGCCGTCTGGCGCTGGCGGCCGCCGATAAGATGGCGGCGCTGCACGCCTTCGCCGGCCGCTTCCTGCCCGCCTACGACGCCGCCAAGCTCGCCCGCGGCTGGCTCGATTTCGACGATCTGATCGCCGGCGCCCGGCGCCTGCTCTCCGATCCCTCGGTGGCGCAATGGGTGCTCTACAAGCTCGACGGCGGGGTGGACCACATCCTCGTCGACGAGGCGCAGGACACGAGCCCGGCGCAATGGGCGGTGATCGAGCTGCTGACGGGCGAACTGACCGCCGGCAACGGGCCCTGCGATGGCGGCGCCCGGCGCACGCTGTTCGTGGTGGGCGACGCCAAGCAATCGATCTATTCCTTCCAGGGCGCCGATCTGCGGGCCTTCGAGGCCATGCGCCAGACCTTCCGGCAACGCCTTGGCGCGGCGCGGGTGAAGCTGCACGAGCTGACGCTCGAGCATTCCTTCCGCTCGTCGCCCGCCATCCTGCGCGCGGTGGACCGGGTCCTGCAGGACGGCGGCCTCGCCGCGCCCGTCCGCCACCGCGCCTTTCATGCGGCGTTTCCGGGCCGGGTCGATCTCTGGCCGGCGCTGGCGCCCACCGAGAAGCCGGCGCCCCGGGACTGGTGGGACCCGGTCGACATCCTGCCCGAGGACCATGCGGTGGTGCAGCTGGCCCGCGCCATCGCGCAACAGATCGCGCGGCTTCTGCGCGCCGACACGCCGCTGCCCCGGGCCGCCGCGCCGCCGCGGCGGTTGCGGGCCGGCGACGTGCTGATCCTGGTGCGGCGGCGTTCGGCGCTGTTTCACCAGATCATCGCCGCCTGCAAGGCCGAGGGCCTGCCCATCGCCGGCGCCGACCGGATGGATCTGGGTGCGGAACTCGCGGTGAAGGATCTCACCGCGCTGCTCTCCTTTCTCGCCACGCCGGAAGACGACCTGTCGCTGGCGGCGGTGCTGCGCTCGCCGCTGGGCGGCTGGTCGGAGGCGGCGCTGTTCGACCTCGCCCATGGCCGGCCCGGTTACCTGTGGGAGGCGCTGCGCAAGCGGGAGGATCACGCCGAGACGCGGGCCTGGCTGACCGATCTGCGCGATGCGGCGGATTTCCTGCGACCCTTCGATCTGCTCGAACGCGCGCTGACCCGCCACGACGGCCGCCGCCGGCTGCTGGCGCGCCTTGGCGCCGAGGCCGAGGACGGGATCGACGTGCTTCTGGCGCAGGCGATGACCTATGAGCGCACCGAGGTGCCGAGCCTTACCGGCTTTCTCGGCTGGCTCGCCGCCGACGAGGTGGAGGTCAAGCGCCAGCCAGACGGCGCTGGAGATCGCATCCGGGTGATGACGGTGCACGGGGCCAAGGGGCTGGAAGCCCCCGTCGTGATCCTGCCCGACACTGCCGCCCGGCGTCCGCCGCGCCGCAACGCGCTGATCCCGCTGGCCGGTGGCCAGGCCGCCTGGCAGCAGCCGCGCGCCGAGGCGCCGCCGGCGATGGCCGAGGCGATGGCCACCAGCGATGCCGCCCGCGAGCAGGAGGACGACCGGCTGCTCTACGTGGCGATGACGCGGGCGGAAAGCTGGCTGATCGTGGCCGCCGCAGGGCCCACCGGCGACGGGCGCTGCTGGCACGACCGGGTCGCGTCCGCCCTCGGGGCACTGGACGCCGCGCCCGAAGCCATGCCCACCGGGCCGGGCCTGCGTCTGGCCCATGGGGACTGGCCGGTGGCGGCCGCCGGCACGCCGTCCGCCGCGACAGCGGCCCCGGATCTGCCGGACTGGGCCGACCGGATCGCGGCGGCCCTCCCGGAGCCGCTGCCGCCGCTCAGCCCCAGCGGACTTGGCGGCGCCAAGGCGCTGCCGGGCGAAAGCGGCACCCTCGACGAAGCGGCGGCCTTGCGCCGCGGCCGGCTCCTGCACCGGCTTCTGGAGCATCTTCCGCGCGCCGGCCCGGCAGACCGCCGCGCCTTCGCCCGGGATCTTCTCGCCCTTGGCGAGGATCCGGCCACGCCAGGGGAGGCCGACGCGCTGCTCGCCGAGGCCGAGGCCGTGCTGGCCGCGCCCGAGCTTCGGTTTCTCTTCGCGCCGGAGGCGCTGGCCGAGGTCGAG
>PUNI01000553.1 GCA_003551745.1 Paracoccaceae bacterium
CACCCAAGGTCGAGAACCTGATCGATCTTCACCAGCACATGGTCATCGGGGATCAGATCCCGCAACGACCCGGTGATGAAAAGTTCCAGTTGCCCGCGCTCCTTCCTACCCAGCATCGCAGCTTCTCATCCATCGACATGCAAAGCCAACCAGGGGCAAGAGGCTTCTTCAACAGCCCCCAGTGGACAGATTTCCGATCCTCCTCACTCCAGCACCGCCCGCCCATCGACCGTCCTCGCTGAACCGCTGGCGCGGGCGGATCGGCAAGGGTGAGGCAGCCCGCGCCACCGGTCCGAGCGGGCTGCCGAACATGGCGTGGATGCTGACGAAGACCATGGCGGCCGGGCTGGCCTCCGGCGCCTTTGCGGAGAAGAGCCTGGAACGGATCGCCGTCGACACGACCGTCATGGGGAGTGGCGGGGGACCGTGGCCCCAGTGGGGCCGCGCAAGCCCCCGGAACGATCGCCAACCCCACCGACGCGCGGCTCGTTGAGCTCGCCCGGGCCCAGCTGGTTGCGCTGGCCCGCGAGGCCGGCGTGCCGCTGCGCCAGAGGTGCGCCATTGGTCGCCATGTGTTCGAGAGTTGCCCATCGCGGCGCCATCGGTCCGAGCCCGATGGGCGACGGCGAACGCGCGGCTGGCACCCGGCTGGCGATGCAGGCCGGCCGTTACGCCCATGCGCGGCAATTCCGGCTCATGCGCAAGGCGTTGCGGCGCCTCAAGGGCCATGTCGGCCGCGTCCGGGGCAACATCCGGGCCTGGCTCGCCAGTATCCCCGCCGGCCCCTTGCGCGAACGCATCCTCGACGCGCTGGCGCTGACCGGCCGGCTGCTCCACCAGCGCCCGAAGGATCCGGGCAAGCTCTACGCGCTCCACGCGCCCGATGTGGACTGCATCTCGAAGTGGTGAGGGCTGTCGGGCTTGCGCGCGCGACGCTCCGGGTGTGAGCGATGTTAATGCACGATAAACACAAACCAAGCATGTTTTCGTCACCACTGCGTGGCTCTGAGCGCTCGATCATATCATCTTGACGGAGGTTTCCATGGACAGCACGTTCAAGGACTGGAAATACTGTGTGACCGCTGTGATAACTGCTTTTGCAGCGACCCTGTGCGCTCAATTTGCGCTGGCAGAAAGCGCGGCCAGGCCAGGCCCGGGTGGCGCTGCAGTCGCTGATGACGCGATCAGGATGCAGATCGAAGGCACGACAAGGGGTCGCTATTGCGTGGCAGAGTTCAGGCCCGGGCATTTGAACAGCGTGCGGTGTGGGAGCACGCACCCGACATTCGGCGAGGTTGTGTGCACGGGAAGCACATGCACAGTCGGGGAGATTTCGGGGGAGGTTGTCGGTCGACCGCTTGCCCCAATGCTCAGGGAGAGAGTTCAGAATTAACGCCGCAGCACGCGCCCGCAGGCTCCAGACTCAGTGATTGTCAAGGCCAGGCGAGATCATGTCTTGGGGCGACGTTTACGAGGACCGACCTTTGGGGAGGTCAGGGTCTGGCCGGGTCGCCGCGGCGCAAAGCCTGACGGTGGGATTGTCGGTGACCCGGGCGAGGGTTTCAAGCGACGTGTAGCGCTGCGACACGATCCATTCGTCGTTGGTCTCCAGCATCAGCGCTCCGATGGTGGATGGGACCGTGACCCCGGTGGGGCCAGGCAAGCCGCCGGTACGATGATGGCGTCATCGTTGGGGAGTGAGGGCATGACTACCACGGGTTCGAAGGAATGCCCGGACGCCGACGACGTAGGCGCGGCGCTTGATCTCGCGGTTTACCCGTTCCAGCGGGTTCGTGCTGGCGATCTGGATCCAGCGCTCGCGCGGGAGTTCGCGCCGGTCGGCCGCCCCGAAAACCTTCGTCCCAATAGACCACCGACCGACGATGCACTAACACTCAACCCTGACCACTCGATGGGGGCAGTCCAGGGTGAGCGCGACTGACATCCTCGCCGCCCGCCGGCGCGTCGCGCGCGACATCCGGCGCAGCTTTGCCGCCCCGTCCGCCGCGCTGTCGGAACGGATGGGGGCTCCGGTCTGGCTCGTGCACGAACACCAGCAGATCACCGGCGCCTTCAAGCTGCGCGGGGCCACGAACGCGGTGGCACGCCTGCGCCCCGGCACGCCGGGTGTCGCCACCGCTTCCACCGGAAACCATGGCCGCGCGCTGGCCCATGCGGCCCGTGCCCGCGGGCTGCGGGCGGTGGTCTGCCTGTCCCGGCTGGTGCCCGAGAACAAGCGTGCCGCGGTGCGGGCCATCGGTGCCGAGGTCCGGCTCGTGGGTCACAGCCAGGACGACGCCCAGGTCGAGGCCGAGCGACTGGCCGCCGAGGAGGGGCTGGCGCTGATCCCGCCCTTCGACCACCCGGATGTGATCGCAGGCCAGGGCACGCTGGGGCTGGAGATGGCCGAGGACGTGCCCGACGCCGCGGCGGTGCTCATCCCGCTGTCGGGGGGCGGGCTGTTTGCCGGCGTGGCGACGGCGATGAAGGCCCTGAACCCCCGGCTGCGTGCCATCGGAGTGTCCATGGCACGGGGCGCGGCGATGTCGGAAAGCCTGCGCGCCGGCCGGCCGGTCGCCGTGACCGAGGCGCCCAGCCTGGCCGACTCGCTTGGCGGCGGCATCGGACTGGACAACCGGCACAGCTTCTCGGTGGTGCAGGACCTCATTGACGACGTGGTCCTTCTGTCCGAGCCTGAGATCGCCGCCGGCATCCGCCACCTCTATGCCGAGGAGCGCCAGATCGTCGAAGGCGGCGGCGCGGTGGGGGTGGCCGCGATCCTCGCGGGGCGCATCGCCGCCCGCGGGCCGGTGTTGGTGCCGCTGACCGGGTCCAACATCGACATGGGCCTGCACGCCAGCATCATCGCCGGGCAGGACGGACTGCAGAGCACGGAGGCCGCCGAGACATGCCCGCAATCCGCATCCTGACCGAGGCAGAACTGCGCGGGATCATCGACCTCGATCTCGCCCTGGTGGACACCATCGACGCCGCGTTCCGACAGCTCGCCACCGGAGCCGTGGTGATGCCGCCGGTGCTGTCGATGCATCTTCCGCAGGTCAACGGCGAGGTCGACGTCAAGACCGCCTATGTCCCCGGCCTCGACGGGTTTGCGATCAAGGTCAGCCCCGGGTTCTTCGACAACCCGAAGCTGGGCCTGCCCTCCACCTCGGGGCTGATGATGCTGCTGTCGGCACGCACGGGGCAGGTGCAGGCCCTGCTGCTGGACAACGGGTACCTGACCGACCTGCGCACCGCAGCTGCCGGCGCGGTGGCCGCCCGGGCGCTGGCCCGGCCGGACGCAGTGACCGCCTGCATCCTCGGTGCAGGGCTGCAGGCGAGGATGCAGCTGCGCGCGCTGGCGCTGGTGCGTCCGCTGGCCCGCGCGGTGGTGTGGGCCCGTGCCCCGGCCCAGGCCGCGGCCATGGCCGCCGAGATGACCGCCGAGATGACCGCCGGGCTGGGCCTGAGCGTCGCCGCCGAGCCCGACCCCGAGGCGGCCGTGGCGCAGGCCGATATCGTGGTCACAACCACGCCGGCCACCGCGCCGATCCTGCGCGCCGACTGGCTGCGGCCGGGCCAGCACGTCACCGCCATCGGCTCGGACCAGCCGGGCAAGTCCGAGATCGACCCGGCGGCGTTCCTGCGCGTCACCTACGTCCCCGACCGCCTCGCGCAGACCCGCGCCATGGGCGAGCTGCGCGCGGCGATCGCCGCCGGCACCGTGCCCGCCGAGGCGGAGTTTCCGGAACTGGGTGCCGTTCTGGCCGCCACCGCACCGGGCCGCCGCAGCCCCGAGGAGATCACCCTCGCCGACCTCACCGGCACCGGCGTGCAGGACACCGCGGTCGCCACCCGCGCGCTGGACCGCGCCGGCACGGCCGGCACCGTGATCGAGACCTGACCCGCCCTCGCAGGAGGCCCCATGGACCACACCGCCTATCGCCACGCCCTTGCCGAGAATTTCGCACAGGCCGAGCTGCCGTTCGCTCCCGCGGAGTTCGCTGCCCGGCTGGAGCGGACCCGGGCAACCATGGACGCGGTCGGCCTGGATGCGTTGCTGCTGACCGACCCGGCCGATATCTTCTATCTGACCGGCTATCACACCTTCGAGGTGTCGGTGCACACCGCGCTGGTCGTCACCGCAGACCGGTTGGTGCTGCAGGTGCCCTCGATCGAGACGGGACCTGCGGTGGTGACGGCACGGGTGGACGAGATCCTCGGCTACCTGTGGGAAGACATCGACGCCGTCATCGACCCGCTGGCCGAGACGCTGGCACCCTTCCGCGCCATCGGGCTCGACCTCTATGCCGCCAGCCTGCGCCATGGGGTGATCCGGTCGCTGCAGGCGCGGCTGGGGGTGGATCGCTTCCGCGACGACGGCGGCAGCCTTCTCGACGGGCTTCGGCTGGTAAAATCCGCAGCCGAACTCGATTGCCTGCGCGAAAGTGCGCGCATCACCTCGGCCGGCTTGCGCGCGGCCGAGGCAGTCGTGGCCCCCGGCACCACCGACAACGCCGTTGCCGCCGAAGGCGCCCGCACGATGCTGGCCGAGGGTGGCGAGTTCATGAGCCTGCAACCCATTGTCACCGCCGGTCCCCGCATCGGCATCATCCACGTAAATCACAAGCGCCATGTCATCGGCGCCGACACGCCGGTGTTCCTCGAGTTCGGCGCGGCCTTCGAGCGCTACACAGCGCCAATGATGCGCACCGTGGTCACCGGCCGGCCCAGCGACGAGATGCGCCGCACGGCCGATCTGTGCCGCGCGATCTTCGAGGCGCTCGTGGCCGAGATGCGCCCCGGCTGCCGCTTCGACGATGCCG